>CAXTUV010000166.1:0-208 GCA_964247445.1 uncultured Acidobacteriaceae bacterium
GCTGGTGACCACGCCGCTGCCGCAGCTGTTTCAGGTCGCGATGGACGACCTCCATAAGAACCAGGCCGAGTTTGCTCGCGTGGCCAAGCTGGTGGACCCCGCGAAAACGCCCAAGGATGTGCTGGCGGAGCTTGCGACCGACCATGTCGCACCCGACAAGCTGCTTGCGGATTTTCATGACCAGTTCGCGAGCGAGGTTGCCTTTATT
>CAXTUV010000166.1:225-4649 GCA_964247445.1 uncultured Acidobacteriaceae bacterium
CAATCAGCCGACGCTTGAAGAAACGCCGCCATTCCTGCGCGCCACCACGCAGGCCTCGATGGATTCGCCCGGGCCGTTCGAACAGCACTCGCACACTGCGTACTTCAATGTCACGTTGCCGGATAAAAGCTGGTCGCCCGAAAAGACGAATGAATATATGGCCGCCTTCAACGTCGGCACTGTCATTAGTACTTCGGTGCATGAGGCGTGGCCGGGGCACTTTGTGCAGTTTCTTTGGGTGAACGCGGAGCCTTTGAGCAAGGTCCGCAAGATCAATACAGCCAACACCAACACAGAAGGCTGGGCGCACTACTGCGAGCAGATGATGCTCGATGAGGGTTTCGCGCAAGCCATGCCGGGTGCCGACGTACAAGCCCAGCGCGAGGCGAACCTGATTCGCCTAGGCCAGCTGCAGGATGCGCTCCTGCGCGACGCGCGGTTCGTGGTCGCGATCAGCATGCATACCGGGTCGATGAGCATGGCGCAGGCCGAGGACTTTTTTGTGAACGAGGGCTACCAGGCGCGGCCTATCGCGGAAGTTGAAACCAAGCGAGGGACGGCCGACGCGACGTACCTGTACTACACGCTCGGAAAGCTCGAAATCCTCAAGTTGCGCGAAGACTGGAAGCGGAAGCAGGGCGCGGCTTACACGCTCGGCGGCTTTCACGACGCGTTCTTGAAACAGGGCGGAGCGCCCATCCCGATCGTGCGGGAAGCGTTGCTCGGAGAGGCTTCGCCTGCTTTGTGAGCATTTACACTAGGGCTGTTGATAAGGAGGTTGCGCGTGGCGGCGACAGAAGAAAAGTATCCCAACCTCGACTATGCTGAGCAATTAGCTCGGATTGAGCACTCCATTGCCGAAATGCGCAATCTGAACGAAGAAACACGCAAGTTTACGGCGGAGCAGCACCGATTGAGCGCCGAAACGCAAAAGTTCGGGGCGGAGCAGCAAAAGCTCAGCGAGGAAGCCCTTAAGTTCCGCCGCGAGCGGAGTTTGGCTCCGCTTGCCCTGCTTTCCGGATTTGTGAGCGGGGCCATTGTCGCAACGGTTGCTCATTTTCTCCACTGAAGAGGCAGGGCGGTCGCGAGATCGCGAGTTCTGGCACAATGGACCGGAACGCCTTTTCGCCCGGAGACGATGAAAACAGCATGAAGCACAAAGTTCGGAAAGCGGTCTTCCCCGCCGCAGGGCTCGGCACGCGCTTTTTGCCGGCGACGAAAGCCATCCCTAAGGAAATGCTGGCGCTGGTCGATAAGCCCATCATCCAGTACGGGGTCGAGGAGGCGCTCGCTGCAGGCATTGAGGAAATCATCATCGTGACCGCGCGCGGCAAGAGCGCGATCGAGGACCACTTCGACACGAGCTTTGAGCTGGAAGCCAATCTGGAGCGCAAGGGCAAGAAAGAGCTGTTGGAGATCGCGCGCCGGGTCGCGAGCATGGCCAACCTAGCCTATGTGCGGCAGCGCGAGGCCCTTGGCCTGGGCCACGCCGTTTTGCAAGCGAAAGAGCTGGTGGGCAACGAGCCGTTCGCGGTGCTGCTGCCGGACGATGTGATCGCCGGAACCACGCCGTGCATTCGGCAAATGGTCGAGGCGTATGACGAAGTCCAAGGCTCGCTCATCGCGACCGAGGTT
Source organism: uncultured Acidobacteriaceae bacterium (assembly GCA_964247445.1). Taxonomy (GTDB): domain Bacteria; phylum Acidobacteriota; class Terriglobia; order Terriglobales; family Acidobacteriaceae; genus EB88. The sequence goes on from CAXTUV010000166.1 coordinate 1,861, forward strand.
GTGGAAGGTCCGGCTATCTCCGCTTACGGCGTGCTGGACGGCAAGGAAGTCCCCGGCAAGCCGAAGCTGTTTCAGGTAAGCGGGATGGTCGAAAAGCCGAAGCTCGAAGACGCGCCGTCAAAGAACGCAATTATCGGCCGCTATGTGCTCACCCCGGCGATCTTTGGAAAAATTGAGCAGCTGGAGCCTGGTGCCGGCGGGGAGCTGCAGCTTACGGATGCCATTAAAGCGCTGCTCGGCGAGGAGAAAGTCTATGGATTCTCATTTGAGGGTAAGCGCTACGACGCCGGCGATAAGCAGGGCATGCTGCAGGCCACGGTGGAGTTCGCGCTGGAAAACCCGGACTTGGGGCCGAAGTTCCGGGAGTATCTGAAGGGGCTGACGTTGTAAGCAAAGCTTGCATTGCTATGGGTGAAAGGCTGCCCCGAGGAGATGGAGGAGACTCCGCCCGGTGAGGAACAGGGCAACCACAATTATCCAACCTAGGAAAATTGCCGGGGCGGCCGTAATCGCCAACTTCAAAGTAAACCGGAACAGCTCCCGTGTTGGAATGTCGATGGCGGTAATAACGACGGATTGCCGGGCGTCGGGCTGGGAGGACGGTTGAGCGGACATGCCCGCAGTCTACGAAGTTCCTAGAAGTCGGTAAAGTTCCAGTATGTATGCTCAACGGGTAAACCCGGCAAACACCATTTTCGTACAAGCCGTCTTTGCGGGAAGGCCTGAAACCCTTACAGACGAGCGTGGGAGCTGGACTTCCTCAATTTGCCGCAAGCCCGTTCACCAGCCGATTGCGGTGACGCCGACCGGCTTTGCAGGCGACCAGGTTACACAGCCCTATCACGGCAGCCCGGAAGCGGCGGTGTGCGCGCATCTGATGAACCACTACCGCTTCTGGAATGCGCAGGGAATGGCCCTGAACCCCGGCGGCGTAGGCGAGAACCTCACGCTGGACGGCGTTCTGGAAAGTGAAGTTTGTGCCGGAGATGTGGTCCGCGTCGGGACGGCGGTACTCCAAGTCTCGGGCCCGCGCACCCCTTGCGCCAACCTGGCCCGGTTTGGCGGCCGCCCGGACTGGGTGAAGCAAACCGTTCAAGCGAATCGCACGGGCTTTTACCCGCGCGTACTCACACCGGGTGCGCTTCAGGCTGGTGACCCGTGGCTGCTTCAAGAGCGACCCAACCCAAGGGCATCGATCACCGCGATCAACTATTGCGTGTATTTGGACTTTCAACCGGAAACCGCCAAACACCTCCTTAGAGCGGAAGGTCTGGCGGAGTTTTGGAAGGAGCAGCTGCGGGAAAAGCTCGAAGCGCGCGGTGAACATTGGACAGACACGATGACGCTTTAGCTTTTCAGCGTCTTCATATCGATCACAAATCGATACTTCACATCCGACTTGACCACTCGCTCATAGGCTTCGTTGATCTTCTCCATCGGGATGACCTCCACGTCCGACACAATGCCGTGCTCGGCGCAGTAGTCCAGCATTTCCTGCGTTTCACGCATCCCGCCGATGGCCGAGCCGGCAAGCGAGCGCCGGTTCGGAATCAGGCTGAACGCGTTGACGGGCGTTGGGTCGGGCGCGCCCACTTGGCACATCACACCGTCCCGCTTCAACATGGCGAGGTAGGCGTTCAAGTCGTGCTTGGCGGAAACCGTGTCCAGGATGAAGTCGAAACTGTTCTTGAGCGCGCCCATCTGCCCTTCATCCTTGGAGTTGATCACCTCATCCGCGCCGAGCCGCTTGGCATCCTGTGCCTTGCCGGGGGAAGTTGTAAATAGGCTTACATGCGCGCCGAGCGAGTGCGCGAACTTCAGCCCCAGGTGGCCGAGCCCGCCTAAACCGACGATGCCTACCTTCTTGCCCGGCCCCACGCCCCAGTGCTTGAGCGGCGAGTAGGTGGTGATGCCCGCGCAGAGCAGCGGCGCAACCCCGGCAGGGTCGAGCTTCGGCGAAATCGGGTGGACGAAGTGCTCGCGCGTGACGATCACATTCGAGTAGCCGCCGTACGTCGGCTCGCCCGAGTACTCCTTGCTGTTGTACGTTTCGACCGTGCCTTTCTCGCAATATTGCTCTTCGCCGGACTTACAGTTAGCGCACTCCAGGCAGGTGTTGACAATTACGCCGACCGCGGCCGCGTCGCCTGGCTTGAAGCGCTTCACGTCCGAACCGACCGCTGAAACTTTTCCGACGATTTCATGGCCGGGCACCATGGGGTACTTTGCATTGCTCCATTCATTGCGGGCCTGATGGATGTCCGAGTGGCAAACGCCGCAGTACTCAATTTCCACGACAACATCGTTGGGGCCGGGATCGCGGCGCTCAAATGAGAAGGGGCCGAGCGGAGTCGTGGCATTCTGGGCGGCATAGCCGTGGGCTTGCATCATCTGTGGTTCCTTTATTTTGGGTGTTTTCCGTGGATCCCCGGATATCAGCTTCGATGCTCAGGCGCCTGCGCTGGGTGTCCCTAGCGCGCGAACTCGCTGCGTTTGCGGCTGTAAAGGAAGTAGATCAACAGGCCAATCAGGAGCCACACAAAAAAGCGCAGCCAGGTTTCTACTTCCAGGCCGGTCATGAGCACGATGCAGAACAGAATGCTCAACAGCGGAAACACCGGGCCGAGCGGCGCGCGGAACCCGCGATAGCGCGCCGGTTCGCGGTAGCGCAGAATAAGCACGCCCGCGGAAACAAGCACGAAGGCAAAAAGCGTCCCGATATTGGAAAGGTTCGCAAAGGTGCCGATGTCGAGAAGCCCAGCCGGTACGCCGACCACCACGCCCGCGAC
>CAXTUV010000166.1:4659-6365 GCA_964247445.1 uncultured Acidobacteriaceae bacterium
GCGGAAGCGCGGATGGATGCGCGAGAAGGCGCGGGGCAGCAGGCGGTCGCGCGACATGGCGAACCACACGCGCGCTTGGCCGATCTGGAAGACCAGGATGGAGGACACCATGCCAAGGATCGCGCCGATGAGCACGGCCAAGCGCACCCAGTGCAGCAGGGGAGAGCCGGTTGCGAGCGAAAGCTTGCGGAGCGTGTTGACAACCGGCGCGGCGTCGTCCAGCAGACGGTCCCAACGGATCAGGCCGGTCAGCACCACGGCAACCCCAATGTACAGAATCGTGCAGAGAATCAACGTGGCGATGATGCCGATGGGGATGTCGCGCTGCGGGTTCTTGCACTCCTCGGCGGCGGTCGAAACCGAGTCGAAGCCGATGTACGTGAAAAAGATGATGGACCCGCCGGTGAGCACGCCCAACCAGCCGTTGGGCGCGAATGGGTGCCAGTTGCCGGGGTGGATAAAATTCGCGCCTGCGATGACGAACACCAGAATGGCCCCGATCTTTAGGAGGACCATGACATTATTGGTGCGGGCGGACTCGCGGATGCCGCGCACGAGCAGGACGGTGAGCAGCATGACGATCAGAAACGCCGGGATGTTGAAGCCTAGGTGCCAGCCCGGCCCATACAGCGTGTTGCCGGCTAGATCGGTGAGCCCGTCCGGCAGGTAGGCAGGCGAGATCCATCGCAGTGACGGATGCAGCCCAAGCCAGTCGAGCAGATCGACCAGATGCGCCGCGAAGCCGACCGAAACCGCCATGTTGGAGAATGCGTATTCCAGGATCAGGTCCCAGCCGATGATCCAGGCCACGAGCTCGCCCATGGTCGCGTACGTGTAGGTATACGCCGAGCCCGCGATGGGGATCATGGAGGCAAGCTCCGCGTAGCACAGCCCTGTGAAGCAGCAAACCAGCGCCACCAGGACGAGCGACAGCGCCAGCGCGGGGCCCGCGCCGGGGCGGCCGAGCAGCGCTGTGTGATGGACCAGGTAATCCGCGACCGGCGTGTTGAGCACCGAGGTCGCCTCGAATTTTTCGCCCGCGATGGCCGTGCCGATGACCGTGAAAATGCCCGAGCCGATCACCGCGCCGATGCCAAGCAGCGTGAGCGAGACCGGCCCCAGCGTTTTGCGGAGCGCGTGTTCCGGCTCTTCTGACTGCGCGATCAGCTTGTCGATGGACTTGCGGGCAAGAAGTTGGTTCGGCAGGGCGGCTCCGGGGAGTCAGAGTGTGCGTGGCGATAAACCGCCCTGCTTGCGCTGAGCAGGGCGGTTCAGGGAGCGGAGGCTTAGCGCTTGCTGGCTCCACGCTGCAGCTTCTTAGGCTTCTTCTTAGCCGAGCCGCGCGGGGCGGTGCGCTTGGCCTTGGGGGTAGCCTTCTTACGGGCGGCGCGCTTGATCTGCTTGCGTTCTTCCTTGTTCTCTACTGCGGTGGTATTTGCCATGTGGTCTTCGGAATCCAATCGTGAGGTCTTACTGACGGTTGTACTACAGATGCGGGCAGGGGGCGGGCTCCTGTAGGCTGGAGCGCATGCTGCTTTCCTTGCCGGTCGACCTGGTCGGCCTCGGGCTGAACGCCACCGATACTGTTCTGGCCTTGCCCGAGTACCCGAGCCGGGGGTCGAAAGTGAGCTTTTCCGCGTCGCGGGTGCTGCCCGGCGGGCAGGTCGCAACCGTGGTGGCCGCATGTGCGTTTTGGGGATTAAGGA
>CAXTUV010000166.1:6375-7033 GCA_964247445.1 uncultured Acidobacteriaceae bacterium
GCTACATCGGCAAGGGGGGCGAGGACGGGGCGGCCGCACTGCACCGCGATGAGTTTGCCCGGCTCGGCGCGCAAGCCGAGATGGTGGTGGTGCCGGGCGCGCCGAGCCCGCACTCGTTCATCTTGGTCGACCCCTCGGGTGAGCGCACTGTATTAAATCAGCGCGACCCGCGGCTGACCTTGCAGCCTGACGAGATTCGCCGCGAGTGGGTGGTGCCGGCGCGCGCCCTGCACCTGGACGGCTATGACACGGAAGCCGCCGTGCGCGCGGCGGAGTGGGCGCGCGCCGAGGGTGTGCCGGTCATCGCCGACCTCGACGAGCTGTACCCGGGCGTGGAAACGCTGCTGCCGCTGGTCGACCACCTGATCGTGAGCCGCGACTTCGCGCAGCGGCTGACGGGCGAGCCTCGTTTGGCTCCGGCGCTCCAGCAGATGCACGCCCGCTACGGCGCGACCCTCAGCGCCGCCACGCTGGGCGAGCGCGGCGTGCTTGCCTGGGACGGTGTGCAGTTCCACGCGGTCCCGGCGTTTCAGGTGCAGGTGGTGGATACGACTGGGGCGGGGGATTTATTCCATGCGGGATATATCTATGCGCTCCTGCAAGGGTGGGGGCTGGAAGGGCGGCTGCGCTTCGGCTGCGCGGCGGCCGCGCTGAACTG
>CAXTUV010000167.1:0-3598 GCA_964247445.1 uncultured Acidobacteriaceae bacterium
CCGCATTGCGCAAGTGCCAGGAAATGTCAGGATCCGCCATCGGGCGCAATGTCAGAAAGAAGACAAGCAGCGCGAGAAGCGTCCAAAGGAGCGCGTTGAAATTGAAGAGGTTGCGAACTCGCGCCGAGAAGCCGGCGCGGTTTGAGCGAAGCTCCGGTTCCAGCTCTGCCGGTAATTGCGGTTCTGTGAGCGTTGCGTTTGTCATGACGCTCGGGCCAGTCTAGCCGCGCTGCGCGGTGCTGCAAGACCGAGCGCACAATTTCTGCAAACTTAAGTACCGATACGGGAAGGTGGTCTACCCGGAAATACATTTGCGGGAGGAGCGCACTCGCACAAAATGCCGCATACATTACTTGCGTCATCTAGCGGATTTATGAAGACGTGCCGATAAGAGGAACACAACGTGGCGCGTGGTTCAGAACGGCTGAGGAAAGCCGGGTTCGATCGACAGCCGCATACAAAGGAGAAGACACATGAATCACGCAAAGCAGCTTGTTACCCGTTTCCGCGACGATGAATCGGGACAGAACCTGGTGGAATACGCTCTCGTGGTTGTACTCGTCGCCTTGGCTGCGGTCGCAGCTATGACGACCCTAGGCAGCACCATTGGAACCGCCTTCAATAAGATCACAAATGCGTTAACCAGCGCTTAGCCGACGGCCTTAGAAGAGCATCGGCAGCTCCCCACTTATCTGTCCAGCTTGTATGTGCAGAGCAGATGCGGCCCCTTGGCTCGCGTCATGGCTGCTGCGCATGAGCCTTCATTCTAATCCGCTGCGAGCGCAGCAGACAGCAGGTCCTGTGAGCATGGCGCACACACAACCCGTGTTTTCCGCCTTGGCGCTGCTGTGCTCTGTATGTGCTGCCTGGACTGATGTGCGTACCCGGCGCATCCCCAATCCACTGACAGGCGCAGCTGTTTTAGCCGGCCTCACCTTGCATTGCATTGTTGATGGAGCGGCCGGCTTCGGTTCCGCGCTTCTGGCCTGCCTCATTGCGGGCAGCTTATTTATCCTGCCGTACCTTGCTGGAGGTATGGGCGCGGGCGACGTCAAATTGATGGCTGCGCTCGGTGCTGTTTCGGGACTGCATGCGCTGCCTTCGGTGCTGCTCGCCACGGCTGTCAGCGGCGGCATTGTAGCTCTAGCCGTGGTGGTTCGCGGACGCGCGCTTGCGTCTACTTTGAAGAACGTTGTTGCCGTACTTTGCCATCACGCGCAACGCGGCGTACAGGCCCACGATAGTCTCAACGTGCTCAATCCGAACCGGCTGCGCATTCCTTATGCGGTGCCGGCCTGCATGGGCTGCCTTTACACAGCGGCTCTTGTCGTGCGGGGTGGCCGGTGATCCTGAAACGCATTCTCATTGCCCTCTGCATCTCTCTTGCAGTGTCGTCCGGGCTCACCTTGGCATTGGGTCGGCACCTCCATGCTCAATCTCCAAAAACGCACGACCTGATGTACTTCGCTGCGGCTCGCGCGATTGCGGTCGGCGAACTTATTCAATCGCGGGATATTGAAGCGATCGCGTGGCCGGAACGCGTGCCCCTCGCGGGTGCTTTTACTCAAAAAAGCGATGTCGCAGGCCGAACGGCCTTGGTGGCGATGGAGAAAGGCCAACCTGTCTTAGGCTCTTACCTTTCCTCGCCCGGTGCCGGTCCGGGGCTTGCCGCGCGGATCCCGTCCGGCATGCGCGCCCTAGCGATACGGTCGGACGATGTAGTCGGGGTCGGCGGTTTCCTCAGTCCAGGCTCCCATGTGGATGTTTTGGTTACTTCACACCTGGACGGCCAAAGCGAGCCGTCGACAACCACCGCCTTGCAGAATGCGGAGGTGATTGCCACAGGCCAGCGCGCCCAACCTGATCCGGCCGGCAAGCCGGAGTCAGCTACAGTCGTCACACTGCTGCTGACCCCCGGCGACGCCGAACGCGCTGTGCTGGCAAGCACTCAAGGCAGCATTCACTTTGTATTGAGGAACAGCGGCGACGCCGGCGTGGAAAGAACGATTCCGGTGCAGCTTACGAGCTTATACGGTTTGGCCGCGCCGACTCCGAAACCGCAGACGATTACGGAAAAGAAGCCCTCGGCCCCAAAGCCCTCCCAGCACCAAGAAACCGGAATAGAAACCATTCTCGACGATGCGCAAACTGCATCAGCGGCTCCGCGAGGTTCACGGTGAACAGCCCTTTGTTGCCGCGAAACCGTTCGCGCCGTCTCCGAGCCGTTCTGCCGATTCTGCTGCTTGCCTGTATGGCGTGCGCACCAGCACCGGCTCAAAACACGGCTCTTCCCGACGAACAGCCGCTTGCGCTGCAAAGCATTCCGAAGGGTCAGACCATTCATCTGGTGGTGGGTCACTCTCGTTTGCTGACCTCCGAAACTTCTCTGAGCCGAGTCTATATAGGCGATCCAACCGTGCTCCATACGTTCACCTCGGGGAAAGATGAAGTTTTAATCACGGCAAAGATCGCTGGAGTAAGCAGCTTAGTGCTTTGGGACGCAAAGGGTACGCACTATGTGCAGACCATTTCCTGTGATGTTGACGCCGCCGCGTTGAGCTCGGCCCTTGCGGAGGCTTTTCCCCAGTCCAATGTTCAGGTTCAGGTCAGCCAGGCAAAACTCACACTATCGGGTGCCGTACCTTCTTCAGGCGCGGTGGAGGCAGCCGGCAAGCTCGCGGCCTCCTACTCCAAGGACGTTGTAAATAACTTGCAAATCGCGCCGCCACGCGAGAAGCAGGTGGAACTCAAGCTGCGTATCGTCGAAGTCGACCGGACGAAGCTGGAACAGTTCGGGCTGAATTTCTTCTCGAATGGGAACAATCTGTCAGGAATCACCACCCAGCAGTTCGGCTCAACGCAGTACACTCCGAATGCGGGGAGTAGTCTCGATACGATTACGTTCGACCCATTGAATCTTCTATTTTTAAGCGCCTCCAGCAAGGCCGGTGTCGCGATCCGTGACCTGGAACAGAAAGACGTTTTGGAGGTTCTAGCCGAACCGACACTTACCACCGTAAGCGGTCAACCGGCTCGCTTTCTGTCCGGGGGCGAATTTCCGTTTCCGGTGGTACAAGGTGGCACCGCTAATTCGACGGCGATCACCATTCAATTTCGACCTTACGGGGTTAAGGTTGACTTCACGCCGGTTGTGAATCCCGACAGTTCCATTCACCTGAAGGTGAGTCCTGAAGTGAGCACGCTGGACTACTCAAATGCTGTCAGCATTTCCGGTTTTACAATCCCGGCTCTTTCTACCCGCCGCGCGGATACAGAAGTTGAAATCAAAAATGGCGAAAGTTTCGTCGTCTCAGGCTTGCTCGACCATCGCACCACAGAAAACTTGAGTAAGCTCCCCGGTATTGCTGATATTCCGATTCTGGGCCAGTTCTTTCGCAGTAAAAACCTGAATCATTCGGTCGTTGAACTGGTCGTCGTGGTCACTGCCCGCATTGTGGACCCTCTTCATGCTCCTGAGCCGGTACATGAGCCCGTTTTGCCGATCAAGAGCTTAAACGATGAACGCTTCGATCGTGCACTGCCCGCGGGTGATAAATCCGTGCCGGGCAGTTCGACAAATCCCGTGAAGCTCGGAGGG
>CAXTUV010000167.1:3608-7032 GCA_964247445.1 uncultured Acidobacteriaceae bacterium
CCGCGATGATTGACGCTAAAGCCCTCGCACAGCAGATTGACCTCGCTCTTTTCTGTGTATGCACGGATAACCTGGTTCTAACGGCTGCGGAGGAAGCGGCTTCCGCCGTCAAAGGCTGCGTTTTCTGCGGCACCTTTGAAGACTACATGTCCGCTGAAAAGCGTCCGCATTTCCCGCCGCCTCTCAAAACCGCTAAAGCCTCCGCCGCTCTCGTCGACTTCGACCGTGATCCGCAACTCGCCCTCCAAACGGTAGCGCGCCTGCACCAGCTTTTCCCGGGTAAGATCAACGTCGTCGGCACCGGCAGTTCAACGGAAGCTTCCTTGCTTCTAAAAGCCATGCGTGCCGGATGCGTCGAGTACCTGGCGCGGCCATGGGCCGCAGACGATTTAGCTGCCGCACTCGCCCGTTTCCAGGAAAACGCAAGCCTCAGCCTGCACGCGCAAGGTTCAACCGGAAGAATCATTACCTTTTTTGGCGCAAAGGGCGGCGTCGGGGCCACTACTTTGGCCGTACATCTTGCGACTTTTCTAACGCTGAAGCATAAGAAACGCGTGCTCCTGATTGACCACAAACACCAACTCGGTCATGTGGCTCTATACCTTGGTCTAAAAGATACGCAATACCACTTCACCGAGTTGCTGCGCAGCGTAGACCGGTTGGACCGCAAACTGCTGGAAGGGTTTGTTCTCCATCACAGCAGCGGCCTGGATGTCATCGGTTCGCCCGAAAACGCGGCTCTTTCGCCAGGCGGCACCCGGAACGATCTTGATCGAGTGATGGATTTTCTGCGTCTTGAATATGACTACATCCTTGTGGATTCATCAGTGGGTTATCAGGAATCGAAAGTCTCGCTGATCGACCAAGCCGACGAGATCAACCTGATTTCCACACCCGATGTAGCATCTTTGCGCGACTTGGCCCGGCTTGTTGAGAATATGGCCCTGGGCGAAGCCGGCCAGAAAAAGCTGCGCCTGATCATCAATCGTGCAACCGCCGACGATTCCATCTCAGCGGAGTACATTCAGAAGTTCGTACGCTTTCCGGTGTACCTTTCCATTTCCAACAGCTACTTCGAAGTAATGCGCGCCATCAATGCGGGAGAGCCGGTCGCTCCCGGTGGAGCGTCCGCGTTCAACCAGCAGATGGCTGACTGGACGCATCGCATCGCGGTCGGCGAGGAACTGCGCGTGACGCAAAAAAGTCCCCGTCGCAGGCTGCGGCTTTGGCCTTTGGGATCGGCGGTAAAGCATGCCTGAAGAAGCGCTCTACCTGACCATGCCCACCCGCAACGTCCCGCAGGATGTGCGGGGACAGGTCGTGGGCAGTGAAAATGCCCGCCATGACCTCAAGAGCGCGGTGCATGCCGAGCTGATCAAGCGGATGGATTTGCAGAAGTTGGTGTTTCTCCAAACAGGAGACAGCAGCAGCCGCTCCAAACTGCTCAGCTTCATTCTTCAACTGATTCAGGAGCAGGGAGTTCCGTTAAGCGCGGCGGAGCGGGACCGCATGGCGCAGGATGTGCTGGATGAAGTGTTCGGCCTGGGGCCGCTCGAACCGCTTCTGCAAGATGCGTCCGTGAGCGACATCATGGTCAATACATTCTCAACGGTGTACGTAGAGCGGCGCGGTTTGCTTGAGCGCACATCCATCGCTTTCCGTGACAACGCGCACTTGATGCATATTGTTGAGAAGATCGTGTCAGCGGTGGGTCGCCGCATCGATGAGTCTTCGCCCATGGTGGATGCGCGTCTGCTCGACGGTTCGCGCGTCAACATCGTGATACCACCGCTCGCTCTGGATGGGCCGCTGATCTCCATCCGTCGGTTCGGCGGCAAAGCGCTTGAAGCGGCAGACCTGCTCCGCAACGAAGCGCTCACTCCGGCGATGCTGGTGCTGCTCGAAAGCGCTGTACGCGCCCGCCTTAACATTGTTGTTTCCGGAGGCACAGGCGCGGGAAAAACGACGCTGCTGAATGTGTTGTCCGGGTACATTTCCGCAGGCGAGCGCATAGTAACGATTGAAGATTCCGCGGAGTTGAAGCTGAAGCAGATGCATGTCGCGCGCCTTGAATGTCGGCAGGCAAACCTTGAGGGCAATGGCGCGGTCCGGCAGCGTGAATTGCTGATCAACGCGCTCCGCATGCGGCCGGATCGGATCGTCGTCGGGGAGGTGCGCGGAGGAGAAGCGCTGGATATGCTCCAGGCGATGAACACAGGCCATGACGGCTCGCTGACCACTGTCCACGCAAACACCCCGCGTGATGCTGTGTCGCGTATGGAAACTATGGTGATGATGGGCGAGGTAGCGCTTCCAGATCGCGCCATCCGCGCCCAAATTGCCGCGGCGGTGGATTTGATCGTCCAGGTCTCCCGCATGAGCGATGGAACGCGCCGTATTACGCACATCAGCGAGATCACAGGAATCTCGGGAGACATGGTCAGCATGCAGGATATTTTTCTCTTCCAAAAACGCGGCCTCAGTCCGGAAGGCAGGGTCATGGGAGGGTTTACAGCGACCGGCATCGTGCCCCAGTGCATGGAACGCCTGAAAGGTGCTGGCTGTGGTGTTCCCGAGGGAGTGTTCAGCCAAGCTCCCACCGCGCCGGGAGCCGCCTGACATGCTCCTGTTGCTGTTTTCTCTGCTTCTTCTAACCTCCTTTGCCTGTAGTTTATTTGCCATGAATTCGGACACGCGCAAGACGTTGCTGGAGCGACGCATGGCGGCGATACAAACCCAGGTTCACGAGCCGGGTGCCGCGTCGGCCGGATTAACGCTTGCCGAGCAGGCCGGAGCGGCTTCGTGGGCCGCAATCGAGCGTTGGCTGGAGAGCGGTGGTATCTCAACACGCTTGCGGGTGCTTGTGCTCCAGGCGGGTTCCGGCTTCACACTACAGCAGACTCTCGCGCGAGTCCTGGTGTGTTCGGGGGTAGGCGCGGCGGTCGCGACTCTCCTGTCGCGCAACCTGCTGCTTACCCTTGTCTCAGGTGTTACAGCGGCGACTGTTCCGATCCTGATCTTGCGGTTCATGCGCAAAAAGCGGGTCGCCCGCATCGAGGCAGCTTTGCCGGACGCGATCGCACTCATGGCGCGATCCCTCCGGGCAGGCCATTCTGTGAGCGGCGCGATCGAGATTGTTGCCGACCGATGCCCGGAGCCGCTTAAAGGCGAGTTCGCGCAGGTATGCCGACAGCAAAGGCTTGGCGTGATGTTTCGCGAAACCCTGATCGAGCTTTCCAGGCGTGTTCCGTCGCACGACCTTCAATTCCTTGTCACAGGCATGCTCGTGCAGCGGGAAAGCGGCGGGGATCTCACGCAGATTCTTGACAGCATCGGCCGGGTCATCGCAGACCGGCTGAGGATTAAAGGACTGGTACGCGTTCATAGCGCGCAGGGCCGCTTCACCGGCTGGATCCTGAGCGCG
>CAXTUV010000168.1:0-6966 GCA_964247445.1 uncultured Acidobacteriaceae bacterium
GTACAGCGGCAGCGGGTTGCCGTGGGCTTCGTCGACTCGCTCGAGGCTGACTTCCGCGTCGGCCGGCAAGCCGGGGAAGGCAAGGGTCACAGCCCGTGCGGCCCGGCGCGGGTCGGCGGCCGGCACATCCGGGTCCACGATGTTCCACGCCGCCAGCACCAGTGCGCCGTCCGCGCGGCGCGTCACGATCACGTCTTGCGCGTCATTCGCCAAGCGCGTTTCTCCCAGCTTGTGCAGCAACGCGAAGTCGTAAAACGAAGGCTTATCGATGCCGCCTTCCGCGCGCAGACCGAAGTTGCCCTCGAATGGGTGCGCGACTGGGCCGCCCTCCTCAAAGACGTCGGAAAAAGTCCAGAATGAAAGCAGGTCGACCTTTCCGGCGCACTCGCGGACGGTATTCGCCACCCCGGGCCCGACAAACGGCGTGTCACGCGACTGGTGTTCACCTTGCACGTTCCACTCGGTCCAGAACAGCGGCAGCTTCGGCATGGGCGAGGCGTCAATCTGGCCGCGCACATGCTCGATGGCGCGGCAGGCACGGTCGTCGTAGGGGATCACCTCGTCGGTGTGGAATAGGTTCTCGACCGTGTCGTCCGCGTAGCCATGCGTGGACACAAAATCCACTGGCACATGGTTCTTTGCGGTATACGCGAGGAACTCCGGCACCCACTGCGCCGCCGCGGTCGCCGGGCCGCCGACGCGGAGGCGCGGGTTAACCGCTTTGAGCGCCCGCGCGGTATGCGCGTACAGGTCGAAGTAGGATTCCTGCCGCGGGATACCGCCCCAGAAGTCGATATTCGGCTCGTTCCACATCTCGAAGTACCACTGCGAGACTTCCTCGATACCGTAGCGGTCCACCAAGTGCTTGGCGAAGGCGGTCATCAGCGCGTCCCAGCGCTCCTGCGACTTGGGCGGCGACACGTTCTGCTTGTACCAGAACGGGTGAAGCGCATCCGGGTTGAAGGCCAGCTTCTTCGGCATGAAGCTGATCTCGACCATGGGGCGCACGCCGTTCTTGAGTAGCCCGTCATACACCTGGTCAACGTAGGCGAAGTTGTATACGGGATTGCCATGCTCGTCCTCGGTGTACACGCCCAGCTCGTCGTGGAGGATCGCGTGGAAGCGCACGTAGCGGAAGCCGGTGATGGCGTGGACGGCGCGGAGGTCGTCGCGGTAGCTTTCGCGCAGCGTCAAGATGGCCCGACCCGACCCGAACATCTGCTCCCAAAAGTGCGGGAACGGTGTTGCCGGGGCATGCACGTCCACCACAATGGTTTGCTGCGCGAATGACGGTACCGCGAAAAGAAGGAACAAGAACAGCCTGCGCACGATGCCTCCCGGAAAAGCCCAACCATCGTAGCGCGTCCGGCAAAGGCCATGACAGCCCGGCGCGCGGCCTGCTATGGTGGGCCTTCCCTTTTCCGGAGGACCCTGCCCATGCGCCACCTGCCAGCCGCTTTCGCCGCCGCCCTGTTGCCGCTCGCCGCGTTTGCGCAGGATGCAAGTGTGAAGGTTGCGCCCAATGGCAGCGAATGGCTGCTTTCCGCGGGCGAGATGAGCTACGCGGTCGGGATCAACGAGCTCAAATATCCGCAGACGCTGTACTGGGGCCCGCGCGTCACTTCCGTCGCAGGCCTGCCCCCGGCCAAGATGCACACCGAGATTGCCTCGCAGGAGCCGCCCATCGGCACGACGCCGCTCGAATACGCGGCCTGGTCGAGCGGCGGGCTGCCGTATGAGCCCGCGCTCAAGGGGTCATTCCCCAACGGCAACCGCTCGATGACCCTGGTCTTCGACCACGCGGAGCAGCCCAGCGCTGACTCGCTCGTGCTGGTTGAGCACGATGCGGTCGAGCCGATCGAGGTGCGCTTGCACTACCAGGTTTACCCGCAGGGGGTTCTTGCCCGGTGGACCGAAATCGAGAACAAGTCGAAGCAGACCGTTACGCTTGAAAACGCAGGCAGCGCAACCTGGAATCTGCCGCCGGACCGCCGGTACCAGCTTTCCTCGCTCACCGGCAAATGGGGCGGTGAGTTCCAGTTCCGCACCGAGCCGATCCACCAAGGCGCGGCCGTGCTCGAATCGCGCCGCGGCCACACCTCGCACCAGACCAACCCCTGGTTCCAGGTCACGGCCGCCGGAGCCACTACCGAAAACGCGGGCCCGGCGTGGTTCGGCGAGCTGGGCTGGTCCGGCTCGTGGCGGATCACGGTCGAGGAGGTCGAGTCGCACGCGGTCCGCATCACCGGCGGCTACAACCCATTCGACTTCGCCTACCCGCTCGCGACCGGACAGAAGCTCGAAACGCCGAAATTTTACGCCGGGTACACGAGCCATGGCGAGGGGGAGGCCTCGCGCATTCTTCACCGCTTCCAGCAGGAGGCGATCCTGCCCAAGCCGCGCCCCCGGCCCGTGCTCTACAACTCCTGGGAGGCGACCGGCTTTGATGTGAGCGAGCAAGGCCAGGTTCCGCTGATTGAGCGCGCGGCCAAAATCGGCGTCGAGCGGTTCGTGATCGACGACGGCTGGTTCGGGCAGCGCAAGGACGACCACGCGGGCCTGGGCGACTGGTACGTAAACCCGCAAAAGTTTCCGAACGGCCTCAAGCCGGTCATCGACAAGGTCCATTCGCTCGGCATGGACTTCGGCATCTGGGTTGAGCCTGAGATGGTCAACCCGGACTCAGACCTGTACCGCAAGCACCCCGACTGGGCCATGCACTTCCCTGGGCAGCCGCGCACCGAGATGCGCAACCAGCTCATGCTGAACCTGGCCCGGCCCGACGTACGCGACTATGTGTTCGGCTTCCTCGATAAGCTGGTGAGCGAAAACCAGATCGCATTCCTCAAATGGGACTACAACCGCATCTGGGCCGAGCCCGGCTGGGAGGAGGTGCCGCTCGCCGAGCAGCGGGAAATCTATATCAAATATGTCGATAACTTATATGCAATTCTGGCCGAGCTGCGCCGCAAGCACCCTGGGCTTGATATCGAGTCCTGTTCGTCTGGAGGCGGACGGGTCGACCTGGGCATCCTGCGCTACACCGACCAGGTATGGACCTCGGACAACACCGACGCGCTCGACCGGCTGACAATCCAGGACGGGTTCACGCACGCTTATTCGCCGGGCGTGATGATGGCCTGGGTCACCGACGTGCCGAACTTTCTCGACAAGCGGTCGATCCCGCTCCAGTTCCGGTTCGACGTGGCGATGACCGGCTCGCTGGGCATTGGGGCCGACCTGAGCAAGCTGTCGGACGCTGAGCTTGCGCAATCCGCCGCGAACGTTACATTCTACAAGCAGGTGCGCCCGCTGGTGCAGATGGGCTCGCTATACCGGCTCACCCCGGCGCTCGCCACCCCCGGCGCGTGGGCGAGCGAGTCGGTCGCGCCGGACAAGTCGGCTGCCGTCGTTTCTGCCTTTCTCCGGTCCGAACAGTTCGGGACGCCCTACCCGATCGTGCGGCTGGAAGGCCTGGACCCTGCCGCGACCTACACGGGCACGCCGCGTGACGCCGACAAAGGCGCGATGCTGCCCAAGCAGGCTACCGGTGCCGAGCTGATGGGCGCGGGCGTGGAGCTCAAACTCCAGGGCGACTACGCGAGCACGGCCTTCACGCTGCGGCGTCAGTGACGTATGGTGGGGAAGTGTCCGCGCCCCTACCCTCCCCTGCACGCCCCGTCCGTCTTGAGATTGCCGTCGACCATCCGGAAGCCGCCCTGGCAGCCGTTGCAGGCGGAGCGGAGCGCCTGGAACTGGGGGCCTCGCTGGCCGATGGCGGGCTGACGCCTTCGCTCGGTTTCATCGAGTGGGCGCTCGCGTCGTTTCAGGTTCCGGTGCACTGCCTCCTGCGGCCCCGGGCGGGCAATTTTATCTACTCGCCGGTGGAGCTCGCGGTTATCGAGCACGACCTCCACGCCTTGAAGCAAGCCGGGGCGCATGGGATTGTTTTCGGCGCGCTGACTCCGGTTGGCCTGATCGACACAGCGGCCCTGCAACGCATTGTGGCGCAAGCCCGGCCGATGCGTGTCTGCTTCCACCGCGCGTTCGACCTCGTCGGCGACCCATCGCGGGCGCTCGACCAGATCATCGCGTGCGGCGCGGATGTCCTGCTCACCTCCGGTGGAGCGGCGAGCCTGCCGGAAGGCGCCGGTGTAGTCGCACAGCTTGCAGCCCAAGCCGCCGGCCGTATTGAGATCATGGGCGGCGCGGGCGTCCGCGTGGGCAATGCCGGCGCGCTTTGGCAGAGTGTTCCGGTTGACACGCTCCATGATTCTCTGCGGACGTCGTGGCACGGCTCTGGACTGGAAAACGGCCAGAACGCACAGATGGGGGCGCGCGACGCCGACCCGCTCCAAACCGTCCGCGCGGAGGATGTGCGGGCCGTCCTGCAGCAGCTTGGGTCGGAACGGGCTTGCCATCTCGCCCCGTTGTCGATGGAAAGTGATGGGGTCTTACCCTGAAAACTATGTGAGGAATTGGCGGCAGAAAAGGGGTTATCCTGAGCGAAGTGAAGGATCTGCTTCTTACTGGCTTCGCGCGCACACCGGAGGAACAGTAGATCCTTCCTCGCTTCGCTCCTCAGGATGACCCCCGCTGTGAGGGCGGTCGCTCCTAGGTGGAAAACTGCTGGTTCAACCCACCACCACCCGCCCAATCGCCTGGTCCAGAATCTCCGGTGTAATCACCAGCCCGGCGGCTTTCTTCGTTCGCCGGCGAAACAGCGCGGTCGTTTCGCACAGGGTCACGATGTCCTCGATCTCCGCCGGGTTCATGGCGGCGTCCAGCACCGCCCGGCAGTACTCGCCCTCGCTTAGGCCTTCGAGCGCGAACCCGCGCCGCCGCGCTTCCTTCAGGTAAAACGAAGCCACCTCGGCCAGCATCGCTTGCGCGTCCTCGGGAATCTCGCGCCGGTCGGTTTGGAGCACCTCCGCCCCGGGCAGCACCAGCTTGATCCCGAACGCATTGTCGAGGTCCGAGTCCGGCACAAAGGTCGTCGCCGTCGCGATCACCAGCACGTTCGCCCGCTCGGTCGCGCTTTCAACCAGTGCATCGAGCTCGACCAGCACCTCGGGGTCGCTCTCCTTGTAAGCTAGGTCGATGCGCGGCAGTAGAAGCATCACGCGCCGCCGCTTGTAGCCGCGCAGAAGGCTTTTGGCCTCGGCCAGCGCGTCGGACTCGCGCGGGTTGTAGACCGTCACCAAACGCTCCATGCCGGTGCGCTTGGCGATGGTTTGCGCGAGCGACTTCTTCCCGCTTTGCGCGGGGCCGATGATCAGCACCTCATTGCCGAGTTTCAGGTCGCCGTAGACCTCGGGGTTGCGCGCGCGGTCCACCAAATCTTCAATCGACCCGAGCAGGTCATCCATGCCCGCGAGCCGCGGCTTGAGCATGTCGACGGCCTCGTCCTCAAGCGACAGGTCGATGCGCTCCTTGGTCTTGCGCCGGTCGGTGATGAACTCGAAAAACCCGGGCAGCATGGCCACCGACCCGATCACCGTCGCGAAGACCAGCAGCTGCTCGGTGATGAGCAAAGCTTGGTCCGAGCCGGCGATGGGGTCGTAATACATGCTTCAAGTTTACCGGGCAAGAAACCGCTTGACGCGCCCGCGCGAAGAAGTTATCAGGAGGCATGCGAGCCTTCCTTGCTACAGCCATCCGCGACTTGGGCTATGCCGCCCGCCAGCTCGGGCGCAACCGGGGCTTCGCCTGCACCGCCGTGCTCACCCTGGCGCTCGGGGTCGGGGCGGTGACGGCGATTTTCAGCGTGGCCTACGCGGTGCTGATCGATCCGTTTCCATATAAGGACGTGGAACAATTAGCGTCACCGACGACGTACACACAGCAGTTTCCCAACGGCCAGATCGCTTTGTATACACCTGCTCAGGTGTTGGCAATCCAGCGCGGAATAACCCTGTTCCGCAATGCAATGGCTTTTGTGAGTGACGATGTCGTGCTCGCGGGCGCGGGTGAGCCTATCAAAGTGCATGGAGACTATCTCACCCCGAACAGCTTCGACACACTCGGCGTTGCTCCCCTGCTGGGCCGCGCTGCCGCGGCTTTCGACGTTCTACCGGGTCGGCCGGAGGTAATGCTGATCAGCTATCGCCTTTGGCAGGCGCAGTTCGGCGGCAGCCCCGCGGCGCTCGGGCGCGTCCTGACCGTCAACCATCACCGGCGGGAAATCATCGGCGTGATGCCGCCCCGCTTTCTCTTTCAGCATGCGGACGCCTACCTACCCATCAGCATGACCGAGAACGAGGAGATTGAAGGGCAGCACCAATTTTTTCTCTTGGCGCGCCTGAAGGGAACAGGGAGGGACATACGAGCCAACATCGAGCTGAAGCCCGTCTTTGAGGAGTTCCGGCAAGCCGACCCACACGAGTGGCCGCCGTTCAGCCGCATCGGCTTGCGCTCGTTCTCGGTGCTGTTCGGCTCGCCGCTGGAGGAAACACTACATTTGCTGCTTGGCGCGGTGCTGGCGCTGCTGCTCATCGCGTGCGTCAATGTGGCGAGCATGCTGCTGGCGCGGGCCGTCCGCCGTGAGCACGAGTTCGCGGTACGCGCGGCCCTGGGCGCATCGCACGCGCGGCTGCTGCGCTTCGCACTGGCTGAATCGGTCCTGCTGGCGCTGCTTGCCCTGCCCCTTGCTTATCTTGTCGCGCAGGTCGGGCTGCGGCTGATCCTGCGCTTCGTGCCGACTGACTTCATCCCCGATGAAGCGCTCATCGTAGTTAATGGGCAGGCCATGCTTGCCGCCGCCGGACTTTCACTCCTCACGGTTATCGCTGCCGGCCTCTTGCCAGCTTTCCATGGCGCGCGGCAGCAGCCGAGTTCAGCCATGAAGCAGGTGCGGGCATCGCAGGGCAAAGGGCAGCGGCGATTTCTGCAAGGGCTGGTCGTTGCGGAAACAGCTTTGTGCTTGAGCTTGCTTGCATTCGCCGGGCTCCAAATGCGCCAACTGCT
>CAXTUV010000169.1:0-4648 GCA_964247445.1 uncultured Acidobacteriaceae bacterium
CGCCGATTTAATCGATCACATTGAGCGCAGCCGGCGCGAGGTGCTGTTGGCGGTCGAGAATCAGGCGCTCAAGCAGGAAAACGAGCAGCTGCGCTCCGCCGCTAAACGGGAACAAGCGTCTGCTTAAGCGTCCTTGCTCTGCGGCGTGAACAGCGCCCCCAGGAAAAGCAGCATGCCGCCCACCACGATTGCCGAGTCCGCGACGTTGAAGTCGGGCCAGTGATACCGGATGATGGTGACCTCTAGAAAATCCGTGACCATCTTGTACTGAATGCGGTCCCAGGCATTGCCGAGCGCCCCGCCCAGCACCAGCGCGAACCCAAGCGCCGTCCAGGAAAACCGCTTGCCCGTGCGGAGGAGCAGGACGGTGACAACCCCCGCCGCCAGGATAGAAAACGTGGTCAGTGCCCAGCGGGTCGGGTTCGCCGGAGCGTCGTTGAACATGGAAAAGGCCGCGCCCTCGTTGAGCACGTGCGTGAGCCGGAAGGCCCCCGGGATAACCACCACTCCCAACCCTTCGGCGATATGCTTCTGAATCCACAGCTTGGTTACGCGGTCAAGCGCGACAATCGCGGCGGCAATAAGAAACAAGAGCGGCCGCCAGTCGCGGATGCGGGGTTGCTTCGTGCTGCGGTAGCCGTGGCGGATGGGAAAGTTCGCCACCTATGCGCCTACCAGTTCGCCGGTCTCGCGGGAGTAGCCCATGGCGTTGAGGGCATCGGCGCAGCGGCCGCAGACTTGGTCCCAAGGGCCGTAGGTGTCAGTGTCGGTGCGGTAGTTCCAGCAGCGGCCGCATTTGTGGCCGTCGGCGGGCAGGGTTTCAACTGCAAGTACGTCGCCCGCGATCAAATCGACCTGCGATACATTAAACAGCTCCTTAAATGAAGCCTGATGGCCGTTTATAATGTTGAGCACACCGTGAGGTACGGTCACGCGGACAGATGCCTCCAGCGATTTACCGATGCGCTTACTCTTGCGCGCATTTTCGAGCTCTAAAAGAATCGCATCTCGCAACAGAAACGCGGCGACCCAGGCCTGTCCTGACGTTTCTTCAGGAAACGCCTTCACTTCAGGAAGTCTCGCCAAATGCACGCTTGGCTCGCGCTCATCCATCTCCGGCAGATAACCCCAAACCTCCTCAGCCGTGAAGCTGAGCACCGGCGCTATAAGCCGTACCAGTGCCTCCGTGATGCGCCATAAGACCGTCTGCGCTGACCGACGCTCCACGCTTGACGGCGCAAAGGTATACATCCGGTCTTTCAAAACGTCGAGGTACAACGCACTTAGATCTGCTATGCAGAACTCATTGAGTGCGTGGTAAGCGCGGTGAAACTCCATTTTTTCGTAAAAGTCAGTAACTCGCTCGATTAGCCCGCGCATCCGGGTCAACATGTGGCGGTCCAGTAATGCAAGCTCCTCGTCGTCGACAGCATCGCGGGCCGGCATAAACCCCGCCAGATTCCCCAGCAAGAACCGAAACGTATTCCTAAGCTTCCGGTAGTTGTCCGCGACGCGCCCCATCAGGTTCTCACTCGCCGCCACATCCTCGCGGAAGTCGACCGAGGCCACCCACAGCCGGATGATCTCCGCGCCCATGCGGTCGGCGACATCGACCGGATCGACGCCGTTGCCGAGCGATTTCGATAAAGCCCGTCCCTGCTCATCAAGCGTCCAGCCGCTGGTCGCCACCTTTTTGTACGGGCTTTTCCCTGAGCCCGCCCCGACCGAGGTCAGCAGAGAAGTGTGAAACCAGCCCCGGTACTGGTCGCCGCCCTCAAAATACAGGTCGGCGGGCACCCGGAGGTCGGGGTTCGCATCCAGAACCGCCCGCCACGACGACCCCGAGTCGAACCATACGTCCAGGATGTCCTGCTCTTTCTCCCAGCGTCCCGCCGCGCCGCAGCGTGGGCAGGACCTTTCGCCCAGGAACTCCTCGGACGAACGCATGTGCCAAGCTGCCGCCCCGCCTTCACGCACCGCCGCGACCACCTCGGCGTTGACGCGCTTATCGCACAGGGGCTCATGGCAGGCGCCGCATAGAAAGACCGCGATGGGCACGCCCCACACCCGCTGCCGCGAAATGCACCAATCGGGCCGGGTCGCGATCATGTTCGCGATGCGCTCTCTGCCCCATGCCGGATCCCACGTGATGTCATTTTGAATCAAAGCCAATGCCCGCTCGCGAAACGTCGCGTCCCCCTCGTCGTCATGACCGTAGGGCATCACGGTATCCATCCCGATGAACCATTGCTCGGTCGCGCGGAAGATCACCGGCTTGTGGCAGCGCCAGCAGTGCGGGTAGGAGTGGAAGATGTCGGCCCGGCCCAGCAGCGCGCCGTGCTCCTCCAGGTGCGCGATGATGAGCGGGTTCGCCTGGAATACAGTCTTGCCTTCCCAAGCCTCCACTCCGTTCCGCAGCCGGCCGCCGTTGTCCCCGTTGCACTCAGCTGAAAGCCCGTAGCGCACCCCGGTTTGGAAGTCGTCAGCCCCGTGCGCCGGGGCGGTGTGGACCGCGCCCGTGCCCTGGTCGGTGGTGACGTAGTCGGCGAGCACGCCGAGGATCGAGCGATCAAGAAACGGATGCTGAAAGGTCGCCCGGTCCAGCGCAACCCCTGGAAAGCGCGCGATCTCGCTCAGCTCGCCCAACGCGCAAGCCTCGCATACGCTTGGGAGCAGCGCGGCGGCAACCACAAACACCTCACCCGACTCCGCGCGCATCGCGACATACTCGACCGAAGGGTTGAATGCGACGGCAAGCGAAGCAGGCAGGGTCCAGGGCGTGGTGGTCCAGATGATCGTGGAAACCGGAAGCCCGGTGAGCGAAGGGTCAAGGAGGCCAGGGTCGCTCGTGAGCCGGTAGCGCACGTAGATGCTCGGTGAGGTGTGCATCTCGTACTCGATCTCGGCATCGGCCAGCGCGGTGCGGTCGTGGATGCACCAGTACACAGGTTTAAGGCCCTTATAGACGAAACCACGCTCAAAGAATCGGTAAAAGGTTTCGAGCGTTGCCGCTTCGTACTCCTTTGACATGGTCAAATACGGCGTGTCCCAGGCGCCGAACACCCCCAGCCGCTGAAACTGCGCGCTTTGGAGGTCCACATACTTCTGCGCGTACGCCCGGCAGGCCTCCAAAAACTCACCCGGCGGCATCTCCAGCTTCTTGCGGCCGAGCTGCTCGTCTACCTTGATATCAATCGGCAGCCCATGGCAGTCCCAACCCGGCACATACGGCGCGTCGTAGCCTGCCATGGTTTTCGACTTCACCACAAAATCTTTCAGGCACTTGTTCAGCGCATGGCCCAGGTGGATGGGGCCATTGGCGTAGGGCGGCCCGTCGTGCAGGGTGTATTTCTTCGCCCCCCGGCGCGCCTCGCGGATGCGCCCGTAGAGGTCGGTTTCCGCCCACTGTTTGAGCCGGGCAGGCTCGTTTTGGGACAGGTTGGCCTTCATGGGGAAGGCCGTTTCGGGCAGCGTCAGCGTTTTTTTGAGCTCGGGGATAGGGTTCTCGGCCATGGTCGGGAGGAGCGTGGGTATTCGACGGGGCGCAAATCGAGCTCCGCGTCCGCACGCTTGATTGTAGCGTTCCGTGACTTTCCCGCCGCGTTCCGCGTCTAGTACTGTGCCCCCGCGCGACGTTTCGCCCCCAAACGCGCGATAATAAAAGCAGCACGCGGCCCGGCATTCCTTTACAAGACGGATACGCATACGATGAGCCAGCAGGTCCTGACGCCCCCGGAAGAAACGGTCGAACCCCAACCGAAATCGTTGGACCACACCGAACTGCTGCCCATCGGCACCGCAGGCAGCATTTGGGAGTCTTTGGTCGGGAACCTGCGCGATGTATTTCGGCCAAAGAAGCTGCCGCCGCTTGAGCTCACGTCGCAGCCGATTGAAGTTCATGACCCGTTCGCGACCAAGCGCTCGCCGTGGTCAAGCGTGGCCGCGATCGTGTTCTACATCGGGCTGGCGCTGCTCTTGTTCTTTTGGCCGAAAAAGCAGCCGCAGATCGCGAAAAAAGAAGTGTTCACGCCGCTCGACATCGCGCCATACCTGCCGAAAGCACCCGCTCCGAAGGTCTCAGGCGGCGGCGGTGGCGGCGGCAACCATGAGATTACCCCGCCTACCAAGGGTAAGCTGCCTGAGTTCAAGAAGGATCCGATCACTCCGCCGCAGGTGCTCACGGTCGATCATCCAAAGCTCCCGGAACCCGCGGCGATCAAGATGCCGGACATCAAGGAGCCCAACCAGAACCTGCCGAATATCGGCATTCCACAAGCGCCGAACGCGACGCTCTCGGCTGGGAGCGGTAACGGCGGCATCGGTGCCGGCAAGGGCGGCGGCTTGGGTATCGGTTCGGGCGCGGGCCTAGGTCCGGGCGAGGGCGGCCTAACGGGCGGGGGACTTGCGCATCCCGGCGGCGGCATCTCCTCGCCCAAGCTGATCTACTCGGTTGACCCGGAGTTCTCGGACGAGGCGCGCCGGCAAAAATACCAGGGTGTGGTGGTTCTGTCGATCATCGTGGACGCGCAGGGCCTGCCGCAGCGTATCCGGGTGATCCGCCCACTGGGCTTGGGACTTGATCAAAAGGCGGTGGACGCGGTAAAGCAGTACAAGTTCCGCCCCGCGCAAGCCGGCGGCAAGCCGGTAC
>CAXTUV010000169.1:4668-6962 GCA_964247445.1 uncultured Acidobacteriaceae bacterium
GCTGTGCTAGCTTTGCGCGTTTGAAGAAAGGCCGCTTACAGGCGGCCTTTCTAGGCTTTAAGCAGTACGTGATCGGCAGCGAGTGGAAGCGCACCCGGTTGCGTAATGAACCGCATTCGCAATCGCGACATTCGCGCCGGTGGTCCCGATCTACGTGCCTGCCTTCTTTCGCATAGGGCGACACCGGGAGCGAAGGCCGTCCACCCCGTGGTATCCTCACTGTCATACACTTAGGACAGTGAATCCGAGCAAAACGAACTAGGAGCGCCCGAACACCGTGCTGGCCCCCGCAAAGAAAACCGACATCATCTCCCGCTACCGCACCCACGAAAGCGACACCGGCAGCCCTGAAGTGCAGATCGCCATCCTGAGCGAGCGCATCGGCGAGCTGACCCAACACTTCAACACCCATGCCAAGGACCACAGCTCGCGCCGCGGCCTCCTCATGCTTGTTTCCAAGCGCCGCCGCTTGCTGGACTACTTAAAGACGAATAACACTGACCGGTACCGCGAGGTGATCGGCAGGCTGGGCATCCGCAAGTAAGTTCACCCGGCAAATTTCCGCGAAGCGCGACGAGGGCTTTTACACGTAAAAGCGCGTCGCCACGCTCCCGCGCTCCATCCTATTCGCGCGGTTGAGCTCTTTGGAGAGCTCCCGCGCTACCCCGATTCGAGGCACTCATGAAACAGGAAGTTATCGTCGAACTGGCCGGCGGCAAGCGGCTTACGTTTGAAACCGGCCGCATGGCCAAACAAGCTCCCGGCGCGGCGCTGGTGTCGCAGGGCGACTCCGTGGTGCTCGCCACCGCCGTCGCCTCTCCCGAGCCGAAAGAGGGCATCGACTTCTTTCCGCTCACAGTCGATTACCGCGAGTACGCCTACGCCGGCGGGCGCATCCCCGGCGGCTTCATCAAGCGCGAAGGCCGCCCCAGCGAGAAAGAAATCCTGACCTCGCGCCAAATCGATCGGCCTATCCGCCCCTTGTTTCCAGAAACCTTCCGCAACGAGACTCAGGTCATCGCGCTGGTATTTTCGGCCGACAAGGAAAACGACCCGGACATCGTGGGCATCAACGCGGCTTCCGCGGCGCTGGCGCTTTCCGACATCCCGTTCAACGGCCCGGTAGGCGCGGTGCGCGTGGGTTATGTTGCGGGTGAGTACGTGATCAACCCGACCTATGCCGAGCGCAAGCAGTCAACGCTCAATATCACAGTCGTGGGCACGGCGGACGGAATCGTGATGATTGAGTCCGGCGCGCAGGGCGTTTCCGAGGACATCGTGCTGGGCGCGATCGACTTCGCGCACACCGAGATCAAGAAGATCGTCGCGAAGATCAACGAGCTGGTCTCGCTCGCGGGCAAGCCCAAGCGGCAGGTGCCCGCGGCTGAGCATGACGAGGCATACTTCGGCCAGCTCATGGTCAAGGTCGGCGACCGCTTGAAGGATGCCCTGGATACGGCGAAGCACGCGAAAACCGAAAGCTACTCGCTCGTGAAGCAGATCAAGGACGAGCTCCAAGCGGAAGTGAAGCAACTGCCCGCCGACGAGCAGGGCGCGGCTAAGAAGAAGCTCGGGCACTACTACGAGCTCCTGCGCGAACAGATCTTCCGGCAGCAGGTGACCAAGGACCGCATCCGGCCCGACCGGCGCGCCTTCGATCAGATTCGGCCGATTTCGATTGAGACCTCGGTGCTGCCGCGCACCCACGGCTCGGCGCTGTTCACCCGCGGCGAAACGCAGGCGCTGGTGACCTGCACCCTAGGCACGGGCGATGACGCGCAGCGCCTGGAGACATTTGAAGGCGAGCAGAAAAAGAAGTTCATGCTTCACTACAACTTCCCGCCGTTCTCGGTGGGCGAAACCGGTCGCATGACCGGCGTAGGCCGCCGCGAAGTGGGCCACGGCGCACTGGCTGAGCGGGCCATCGCCGCCGTGCTGCCAAACGAAGCGGACTCGCCTTACGCGTACCGGCTCGTGTCGGACATCCTGGAGTCAAATGGCTCCTCCTCGATGGCCTCGGTCTGCGGCGCATCGCTGGCTCTCATGGACGCGGGTATCGAGCTGAAGGGCGCGGTCGCGGGCATTGCGATGGGTCTGGTGAAGGAGGGCGACGATTACGCCATCCTGACCGACATCGCGGGTGCGGAAGACCACTACGGCGATATGGACTTCAAGGTCGCCGGGACGCGCGAAGGCATTACCGCGCTCCAGATGGATATCAAGATCGGCGGCATCACCTCGGCCATTATGCGCGAAGCGATGGAGCAGGCCCGGCGCGGGCGGCTCTTCCTGCT
>CAXTUV010000170.1:0-4618 GCA_964247445.1 uncultured Acidobacteriaceae bacterium
ATCCGCGTCTCGGTCGGTGAAGCTCGCGCCCTCGTGGGTCAAGCTCGCCTTGCGGTATGGGATGGTTTTGCCGTCCTTGTCGAACGAAGCTTCGTCCAGCCGCACGAACCCCGCCGCGGTCAGCGCCGCAAGCAGTCCCTCGAAGGCATCGCGACCCATCCGGTTCTTGCCGCAAAGCTCGCTATGGAGTTTGCCCGTGGACTTCGAGCCGCCGCCATAGCCTGACCCGCCCAACGCAGCGACGATCGCATGGCAGAGCTGCCGCTCACCGTCCTCCAGACCGCGCGCGGTTTGCGTCCGGGCGCTTGCGGGGGCGCAGATGTCACACACGCCGCAGTCCGCGCGCGCGTCTTCCTGGTCGCCGAAGTGCCGCACCAGCTGCGCCATCCGGCACTCGGCGCTTTCGGTAAAGCGGATAACCCGCTGCATCTGCCCGCCCCGGTGCTCGGACTGCGCCGCGTACGTCTTGCGCCAGCCCGGCCCGCCCTGGGTTACCAGGCCGTTATAGTCGAGCGCCGCGCCGCCATGCACTACCAGCTTTTCGCGCGCCTTCTCGAGCTCTTCGCGTTCCAGCTTGACCTTCTGCCGCTGCTTAATCAGATCCGGGAGCTCTTCCCAGTGGATCGCCTCCTCCCCGAGGCTCGCGTAAATCGCATCCAGCCGCGCGATGGGCGGGTAGTCGCGCTCAAAGAAAAAGTCGTGCTGCCGCCGGTCGGCAAAGCCGTGCATCAGCACCGTGCGGGATAGGAGTCCATCACGGCCCGCGCGTCCGATCTCCTGGTAGTAGCCTTCCAGCGTGGCCGGCAACGCCGTGTGCAGGACGGTGCGTACATCGGCCTTGTCGATGCCCATACCGAACGCGATGGTTGCGACCACAACGTCCAACTGCCCTGAAAGGAATGCCCGCTGCACCCGGTCGCGGTGTTCCGGGTCCAGCCCGGCATGATACGGTGCGGTCTTAAACTTGCGCCCGAGCTCCGCGGCCAGCATTTCGGCCTCCTTGCGGGTCGGCGCATACACAATCGCGGGGCGCGCGTCGGGGTCGGCCAGCAGCTCCAGCGCGAGTTTCGGGCGCTCCGGCTTCGACAGCTCCACTACCTCAATCGCTAGGTTGTCGCGCCGGAATCCATGGATGAAAACCGCCGGTTCCGCCAACCCGAGCTGCGCCACAATATCGCGTTGCACCTGCCCCGTGGCGGTTGCGGTCAGCGCAATCACAGGCGCGGGCCTCAAGCCCTCGACATGACGACCGAGCATGCGATAGTCCGGTCGGAAATCGTGCCCCCACTGCGAGATGCAGTGCGCTTCATCAATCGCGATCAGGCTCGGCTTGCGCTTGGCCAGCATCTCCGGGAAGCCCGGGACCTGTAGGCGCTCCGGCGCGATGAACAAGAACTCGAGCGAGCCGTCCAGGTAGGCGCGGCAGGCTTCGCGGGCGGTTTCGCGGCCGAGCCCTGAGTGGATGCGTGCCACCCGGCAGCCCAGCGCATCGAGCTTCGCGGCTTGGTCGTCCATGAGCGCGATTAACGGCGAAACAACCAGCGCCGTGCCGCCTCGGGCCAACGCGGGCAACTGATAGCACAGTGACTTGCCGGCACCGGTCGGCATCACGAGCAGCACATCTCGGCCTTCCACCGCTGCCCGGCAGACAGCTTCCTGGTTGGCGCGAAACGCCGGAAACCCGAAGCGGTCGGCGAGAAGGGCGCGCAACTTGGAAGGCGAAGGCATGGGGAAAGTATACGAGGGGTGGGTACTGTGGAAAGCGCCTGCTCTTGCGGGACGGCACGGAGGTAACGGGCCGGGACAGCCCCGTATACTCGCCGCATGGAGCACCTTTGGTCGCCGTGGCGCTACGGCTACATCACCGGGCAGCGGGAAGAGGCCGACCCGCGCAAGGGCGTACCCCCGGAGTTGCGCGCCTGGCCCGGCGACCACCGCTGTGTTTTCTGCAACCTGCTCGCCGCGACGGATCACGCCATCGGGCACGGCATGGCCCGGGACGAAGCCGAGCGCGCCTCACTGCTGGTTGCCCGCGGCGAGCACGTATTTCTATGCCTCAATCGCTTTCCGTACAACTCCGGACACGTCATGGCGGTACCGTATGCCCACATGGCTTCCTTGGCCGCGCTGCCGGGAGAAGCCGCGGCGGAGATGATGGCCTGGGGTCAAAGGGCAGAAAGCGCGCTCGGCTCGTTATACCATCCGGACGGATACAACTTAGGCCTGAACCTGGGCGCGGCGGCGGGTGCCGGCGTGGCTGAGCACCTCCACTTACATGCGGTTCCGCGCTGGGTTGGAGACACCAGCTTTTTCACCACGCTCGGCGAAACGCGAACCTTGCCTGAAGCCCTCACGACTACCTGGGAGCGGCTGCGGGATGCGCTCGCGGCCGATTTACCATAAGGCTGTACAGGAGGGTTTTCCATGGCCGCCGCTGTTGCCGTCACGCCTGCGTACTCGATTGAAGACTACCTGAATGGCCCCAATCTCGACCCGGACATGGAATATATCGACGGAGAGTTGAGGGAGAAGCCGGTGGCTGGACGCACTCATGGACGTTTGCAAGCGATTTTGATCGCCTGGTTTGAGAAGCACGCGGATGAGTGGGGTGTTGTTCCTGCCGGCGAGGTGCGGACCAGGGTGACAAAAACGCGCGTTCGCCTCCCGGACTTGATGTTGAGTCCGACAGGCTACCCGAATCAAATCCAGATCGATCCGCCGCTGATCGTGATCGAGATTGTGTCTCCCAATGAGACGTTCGCCGAGCTTTTCGAGAAGCTGGACGACTACGAGACCATGGGCGTTCCGAATATCTGGGTCATCCACCCAGCCCAGCGGCGCGGTTGGATGGTGCGGGACGGCAGCTTACACCGGACGGTACGGTTCACGGTTGAGAGCTCCCCGATTTACCTTGACCTTGATGAAACCTTTGCCCGGTACGACCGGCATCCATAACCGCATCCAACCCTCACATGAATGAACATAGCGAACTGTCCGGCTCCACAAACTCAATCGACCTCACCAGCGGCCAAGATACCGAACAAGCCAGCACGCAGGCTTCCGCCGGCAGCGTGGAGCCGGTCGCGCCGCAGGATGCGCAAGCCGCCGGTGCCGCGCCTGGTTTACAGCATGAGATCCTCAGCAAAAATGTAAGTGGCTCCGAGCAGGAAGGCATGCACGAAAAAGCGAACCGGCTCGCGAACGAAGAGCTCGGCGGCAACCCCGGCTACCACTCCACCGGCAGCCACACTGGTTCGAGCGGCGGCCAGCACTGAGGCATTCCTAAAAAGCGGAAGGCGCGTGCCGCGCAGGCTCCCCTCCGTCAAGCGCGAACAGTTCAGCCTCGCTCTCCTCGCCTGCCAGCGCCGCAGGCATCTTCTTCGCGGTAGGGATACCCAGCTTGCGCAGCCGCTCTACCCTCCCGAGTACATTGCCGTTGCCCTGGCTGAGCTGGTTCCAGGCGCTCCCATAGGATTCCTTCGCGGCATCCAAGCGCTGGCCTACCTTCACGAAAGTGTCCGCGAACCCGGCTACCTTGTCGTAAAGCGCCCCTGCCTGCCGCACGATTTCTTCGACATTGCGCGTCTGCTTCTCTTGGTTCCACATGTGCGCGATTATCCGAATTACCGGAAACAGCGTGCCCGGGCTGACGAGCAGCACATTGCTGCCCCAGGCATGCTGCCAAAGCGCTTCATCCTGCGCCATCGCCAGCAGGTACGCCGGCTCGATTGGCACGAACATGATGACGAAGTCCACCGAGCGCAGCTGGTGAAGCGCCTGATACTTTTTCACGGACAACCCTGCCACATGGTCCCGAATCGACTTGGCATGCCGTTCCGCGTGCCGCTTCCGCACCGGTTCGTCCTCGCACCCGCAATACTCCGCATAACTGTTGAGCGAAACTTTCGAGTCGATCACTAAGTGCTTATCGCCTGGCAGATCGAGGATCACATCCGGCCGCGCCTGCCGCCCCTCCTCCGTGCTGAAGCTTTCCTGCACGAGATATTCTTTGCCCGCGCGGAGGCCCGCAGCCTCCAACATGCGCGCCAGCAGGACCTCGCCCCAGTCACCTTGCGTTTTGGTGGAACCTTTGAGCGCGCGAGCCAAGTTGCCCGCCTCGGAGCTTAACTGCTCGTTCAAAGCTTTCAAGCTGCCCAGCTGTTCGCGCAGTTCCGTGCGTCCGATCACTCCATCGCGTTGCAGCGCTTCCACCCGCTGTTGAAACTCGCCCATGCGCTCCCGCAGCGGGTTCAGCAGATCGCCTAAGCTCTTCTCGCTATCCTGTTTGAAAGCTTCAGAGCTCTCCTTGAAAATTTCGACGGACAGCACCTTGAACCGGTCGCCCAGCTTGTCTTCGGCATCGGCAAGCAGCTTCAGCTTCTTTTCCGCTTCCCCGGCCTCAATCTCGATCTGCTTCTTCGCGCTTTCGAGCTCCGCACCCTTCCTCCGAAGCTCGCTTTCAAGTGCTTGAAGACGGTTCTCCGCCGAGGCGAGCCGCTCATCTTTCTCGCGCAGGCTTTCCATGCGGGCGCGCCCGTCAGCTTCGGCCGCAGCCAGGCTTTCGCGCACCCCGGCCAAATGCCGCGCCGCCGCCTGCATGTCCCCACGCGCCGCGCTG
>CAXTUV010000170.1:4628-6932 GCA_964247445.1 uncultured Acidobacteriaceae bacterium
GAGCTCGCTCGCGGCCCGGTCGCGGTCGCGCCGTAGCTCAGCAGCCTCCGCCAGAGCCAGCACCGTCGCCTGCGCTGCTTCAGCCCGCGCGCGCTCCATTTCCAAGCGCTCTCCGGCACGCGCCGCATCCCCCATGCGGGCACCGGCCGACTTGCCCAACAGAAACGCGACAAGTGCTGCGGCGGACAAGGCCAATACAAAAAACAACGATGCGAAGGGGGACATGCCTATGAGTCTGCCACGGAAAGCGAAGAAAAAGCGAGTGTCGAAAGTAACGGCCCGCCTTCCCGAAGCAGCCCGCCGCCCTGCATTCCACCCTGTTTGCCCCCCGGGAGACTTGGAGTTTCGGGATTGGCGCGGGCTTGCGTCGCAGAGCCGCCTGCCCGCTCGAAATCGCGCTTTATATCAAGGGAGATAGGCATGGCGGCAGTGGAAGAGAAAGTGAAACAGATCATCGTCGAGCAGTTACAGGTGGACGAGGCGGAAGTGACGCCGGGCGCGTCGTTTCAGGAAGACCTCGGTGCCGACTCGCTGGATGTGGTCGAGCTCGTCATGCAGTTTGAGGAGGCCTTCGATCTGGAAATCCCGGACGAGGATGCGGAAAAGATCAAAACCGTAAAGGACGCAACGGATTACATTGAGCAGCACGCGAAAGGCGGCAAGTAGTCTTGCCGTTCACTCCACGAAGGGTTGTCGTTACCGGGATCGGTCTCGTGTCCGCGGTCGGGAACTCCACTGAGAAGACTTGGGCCAGCCTGGCGGCGGGCTGCGGGGGCATTGCCCCGATCACCCTCTTCGAGACGACCGGCTTTCCCGTCACCTTTGCCGGTGAGGTCAAGGGTTTCGATCCCTTGGCCTACATCGACAAGAAAGAGTCGCGCAAGATGGCGCGCTTTATCCAGCTCGGCATCGCGGCCACGGACGAAGCTGTCAAGAACGCCGGCCTCGAAATCACAGACGAGCTGTCCGAGCGCGTCGGAGTCCATATCGGCTCGGGCATTGGCGGCTTCGAAGTTATCGAGCGGGAGCACACCAATTTCATCAACGGCGGCCCGCGGAGGATTTCACCCTTCTTCATTCCGGCCACCATCGTCAATTTGGCTGCCGGGCAGGTGTCCATTCGCCATAAGGCCAAGGGCCCAAACCAGACCGCCGCGACTGCCTGCACTTCCGGCGCGCATTCGGTCGGCGACTCCTTTCGCATCATCGAGCGCGGCGACGCGGACGTGATGATCGCCGGCGGCGCGGAGGCGGCGATCACCCCCATGTCCGTCGGCGGCTTCGCCGCGATGAAGGCGCTTTCCACGCGCAACGACGACCCGGCGCATGCTTGCCGGCCTTGGGATAAGGACAGGGACGGCTTTGTTGTCGGCGAGGGTGCGGGCATCCTGATCCTGGAGGCGTTGGAACATGCCCAAGCGCGCGGTGCCAAGATTTTGGCCGAGGTGGTGGGTTACGGCATGAGCGGCGACGCATACCACATGACCGGGATGGCACCGGACGGTGACGGCTGCCTGCGCGCCATGCGGGCTTCGCTGCGCAGCGCCGAGATCGGACCCGAGCAGGTCGGCTACCTGAACGCCCACGCCACCAGCACTCCGCTCGGCGACGTAAACGAGAGCGTGGCGATTGAGAATTTGTTCGGCGATCACGCCCGAAGCCATAAGCTCCGCATCAGCTCCACCAAGTCAATGACCGGGCACCTGCTCGGCGGCGCAGGCGGCCTCGAAGCGGGCATCACGGTCTGCGCGCTCCTGCACCAGACAGCTCCGCCGACCATCAATCTCGAAACGCCCGATGAAGGGTGCGTTCTGAATTATGTACAGAGCAAGGCCGAGGCGTTTCCGTTTGAGTACGCGCTGTCGAACTCTTTTGGGTTCGGCGGCACCAATGCTTCGCTTATTTTCAGGCACTGGGTTTAGCTAGCTGAGGCTTGCCAGCCCGGCGCTGAAAAGCGCGAAGAGCACGGCCCAAACCACCACCGCTCCCGCTGCCTTGCCCAGGCTCACCTTGGCCGCCGCCGCGCAGCCGATACTCAGCAAAACCATCTCCCAGATGGCGAATACATCGAGCCAGCTCAGAAGAGAGAGCGCCGGCTTCGGCAAGCCGGGCAGGTAATACGCAGGGTTGCTTCCGAGTGGATTGGTCATTTGAAACACATCGCCGCCCACCCCGAGCGCCAGCGTCGCCACCACGAGCAGCAGCTTCAAGGCTTGCGGCAGGGCCGCGTACTGGTAGACCGCGAACAACGCCGGAAACCGCGCTCGGCCGCCCATCCCGAAGGTTAAGGTTCCCAAAAGCACC
>CAXTUV010000171.1:0-6906 GCA_964247445.1 uncultured Acidobacteriaceae bacterium
TCTGCGGATAGGATAATCACTGCTCTACATACCAAGGGTTCAACAGTGGAACAGCAAGATTGATAAAGTCCTTAGTATTACGGGTAGCTAGAGTGAGCTTATGTTCAAGCGCGGTTGCTGCAATCAATCCATCAGCTGCTCCGATGGGACGGCCACTGTGCTGTCGATCTGCGGTAAGTGAGCCCCTGCGCCTTACAATGGCCTGCGTGATGGGGAGAAGCCGATCCTCAAAGGATGGAATCAGTTCATCTTCTAACCAGAGCTCCAAAAGAGCCCAGTGTCTACTAGCCGGCGTGAGAGCGATACCTTTCTGGATTTCGCCGATGGGGATGACGCTCAGATAAAGATCGGTCTCGGGTTGCATGCGGAACCACCTGATGACGCTTGGCTCTGGGCGTAACCGAATAAGTTCGGATGCAATATCAATATCCAGCAGAAAGCTGCGGTTCACGACAGATCTACTGCCCGGCTTGGAGCGGGATCACGAGAAAAGTCTACGTCGTCCGCTAGCCCTCGTACTTTCGCAAATACTTGTTCTAAGCCTTGTCTTTGCTTCTCGCCGTTCACCTGTCCCGGAGAGGAGGGTGTCAGGGCGACTCGGAGTGCATAGAGCAATGCATCTTGGGTTGTGGCGAATTTACCCTCAACTATCAGACGCTCAATCAGAATTTGCAGCTCGGGGCTATCTATCCCAATACGCATCAGCTTGTGCTTCCTTCAATTTTGAATTTTAGTTTAGGTGCTGCTGTTGACGACTTCCTTATAAAACGCCTCATACCGCGGAATAATCCGAGTCGTACAAAACCTCTCCTGTGCATCTTTCCGCGCCGCTGCCGCCATGCGGTCGAGCGCCCCCTCATCCCGCAGCAGATCCAGCGCGGCCCTCGCCATCCCGTCCACGTCGCCCACGGGCAGCAAACGCCCATTCACCCCATCCGCAATCAGTTCCGGCACCCCGCCTTGCCGTGTGGCGACGGTCGGCACCCGGCAGGCCGCGGCTTCGAGCGCCGCCAGCCCAAAAGCTTCCAGCAGGCTCGGCATGAGCATCAGGTCCGCGAGCGGGAGCAGGCGGTGCACCTCGTCCTGCTTGCCAAGGAAGTGGACTTGGCCTTGAAGCCCGAGCGCGTGTACGCGGTACTCGGCATTCGAGCGCTCCGGGCCGTCGCCGACCAGGAGCAAGCGCGCAGGCTCTTCGCGAGCAACCCGCGCAAACACTTCGACCACGTCCCCTACGCGCTTCACCGGCCGGAAATTCGACAGGTGCACCAGAACCTTTTGCCCCTCGGGCGCGAATCGGGCGCGGCCCCGGGCGCGCTCGTCCGCCGGCAAAGGCTGGTACAGGTCGCAGTTGACGAAGTTCGGAACCACCTCAATGGGCCGCGCCACGCTGAACTCGCGCACGGTCTCCTCGCGCAGGTAGTCGGAAATAGCCGTGACGCCGTCCGAGTTTTCGATCGCGAACCGAGTTACCGGCAGGTAGGAGCGGTCCTGCCCGACAAGCGTGATGTCCGTCCCATGCAGCGTAGTCACAAACGGCAGCCTCCTGCCCCGCGCCGCGAGCATTTGCCGAGCCAGCAGCGCCGACACCGAGTGCGGGATCGCGTAGTGGACATGGAGCAGGTCGAGCCCGTAATACTCGCCCACCTCGCTCATGCGTGTCGCGAGCGCGAGATCATAGGGCGGGTACTCAAACAGAGGGTAAGAGGGCACCGCGACCTCGTGGTACGAGATGCCCTGCTCGCGCCCCGTGAGCCGGAACGGCTGCTGGTAAGTGATGAAATGCACTTCGTGGCCGCGCGCGGCCAGCTCGATGCCGAGCTCGGTCGCGACCACGCCCGAGCCGCCGTAGGTGGGGTAGCAGGTGATCCCAATCTTCATCGGTCTTCCTTGGACTCGCTCGGGCTTTGCGCGCTCCAAAAGATTGTCTTACAGCTCGCCGAAAGAGATAAGCCGGTGCGGCTTGCCTGGACCGCACCATTGAGGGATGACGGCGAGCAGGGCATCTCGCTCCCGCTCCCGCTCGGCTTTAAGCCGCGTGTGCGCCGCGGCAAGCTCCGCGTCCAGGTAGCCGGGATGGCATACCAGTTCATACGCGTCGTTAGGTCCGCTGTAACACGCCAACGCCGTCAAGATGGCGCGCAGCCTCGGCGCATCGAGTGAACCTGTCGCGAGCACCCCCAACGCGCCCGCGGTGGTCCGAAGCCCCGCGCGGCTGACCTCACGCGCAAACTCGGCTCGGTACAGGGTAAGCAGACGCACCTGTAGCCGCCGCGCGAGCGGAGCGCCGCGCACAGCAGCGCGCGCCCAGGCCGGCTCAAACGGGTTGCGCACCGCGCGTATGCCGGTGCGGAGCGCCGCGCGCAGAAGCGGCCGCAGCACCCGGGGAAAGATGTGGGTGTGCTTGTGCGTGTCGAAGTGCGTCAGGCGCAGGCCGTCGGCCTGGAGCGCCCGGATTTGCGCGACCGCTTCCGCCTCAATTTCGCGCTCTGGAATCCGCCCTCGCGTGAGGTCCAGTACAAACCGGCCCAGCATCGGGCGGAACACGCCGCCGGGCGCAAGCCCGGGTGCTGATGTTTGGGCGACCCCGTCGACCAGCACGATATGCGCCCCGGCAGCCGGCCCGCTGCTCAAGTCCGCCCCGCCCGCCATGGCGGTCGCCGAACTTACCGCGCCGGCTTCGTACAGTTCCTGAACTGCTCGCCCAACCCCGGCCGTATACCCCCAGTCGTCCGCGTTCACAATGAGCCGGGCCACTGGTCGAAGTGTACCAAGCAGGAGCGCTGCTGCCATCAGGACAACCCGGCGGCGCTCTTCGGCGTCGCACTCCAGGGCGCGGGCGGTTAGCTCAGTTGGTTAGAGCGCCTGCCTTACAAGCAGGATGTCGGGGGTTCAAGTCCCTCACCGCCCACCACTCGCATGCGAGGCCTGGATCGCATGCCTGCTGTTGGGAGGGAACGTTTGCGGCAAGCTTCACTGCTCAGCTTCATCGTCCTTTTCTTGCTGGCGCTCTTGTTCGCGGCCCTGTACCGTCGACGCCGGACCGATCGGCTCCTCCTTTGGATCGCCGGCTGGGTCGCGATTCTCATCCACTTCGTCGTTCAATTTTTCGCGCCCCGCGAAGCGTCGCCGCAGCTCGGCAATCTTGCCCTATCGGCGGCGACCTTGCTTCTCGGGGATCTTTGCTTTCTGGTGGCGCTGCCCGAGGGTGAGCCGCTCCGCAAGCGTTTGACGGCCCTCGCCGTGCTCAGCTTTCCCGTGTTTGTGCTCACATTGCTGCTGTGCGGGGGCGCGCGGCGCCCCGGACTGCTGGCTCCCTGCGACCTGCTGCTCCAAGGTCTGCTCCTCGTGCTCCTGTGGCGGACTGAGCGTATTCGGTGGCCGGTGGCCCTCGCCGGAACGGTGATCCTGCTCGGCTCGGCGCAGTGGAGCCTCCTCGCCCTGTTCGGCGGCCGGGAGTACAACGCCCTTTCCGCGCTTTGCATGGAAGGCCTCGCACTCAATGGACTGTTGTATGCCTTTTGCGCCGATCGGCGTTCCATCGGTTTGTGGACCGTCGCCGCAGGTATGTTCCTTTGGGCGGCCGTGTTCCCAACGGTCATTCTTACCTTTCTTTGGTGGCCCACAGCGGCGGTCAACCCGATTTTTTGGGTAGCCCCGGGTTTGGCTGTACTGCTCGGCATGCTCTTGATGCTGTTTGAGGACGAGCTGAGCCTGACGGAGCAGGAGCGGGAGCAATACCGCAGCCTTTTTCACGGCAACCCTCTACCCATGTGGATCTTCGACGCCGAGTCCGCGCGCCTGCTCGAGGTCAACCGGGCAGCTGTCCGCGCGTTCGGTTGGGACGCGAGCGACCTTCATCATCTCAGCGTTGAGAATCTTTTTTCGAACGCCGCAGCCGGTCCTGTCGGCATTACGGAGATGAACTGGAGCCTTGCCGGGCCGCACCCCGGGCATGGAGTCGAAGCCGATCTGGTCGAAGCGAGACCGATGGTTTTCGAGTCCAAGAACGGGGAAGAAATCCCGGTCGAGGTTTCGCTGCGCCGCGTGCGATTTCACGGCAAGGATGCCCGGCTCCTGGTCGCCAAGGACACCACCGCCGAAGTCCGCGCGCGTGAGGAGCTGATGCATCTTGCGAACCATGATCCGCTGACCGGCCTCCCGAACCGGCTGCTGCTGCGTGATCGCATGGAAGTCGCCCTCGCAAAGGCGGCGCGCAGCGGTACAAAATGCGCCGTGATCTGCGTGGACCTGGACCGCTTTAAGCAAATCAATGACACCTACGGCCATGCGGCCGGAGACAGCTGCCTGCGCGAAGTAGCCGTGCGCTTTCGCCAGCGGCTCCGCTCGATTGATACGGTGGCGCGGACAGGCGGTGAGGAGTTCACCATCATTCTGGACGACATCAGCCACCAGGAGGACGCGGAAAGCGTGGTGAACGATCTGCTGTTCGCCCTGGGACCTCCGCACAACGTGGACGGCAAGCTGATCCAACTGAGTGCCAGCATGGGCATCGCGCTCGCGCCCGAACACAGCGGCAACGCTTCCGATCTCATGGTGAAAGCCGACAAGGCGATGTACCGGGCGAAGCGCAGCGGCGGCAATCGACACAGCGTGTTTTCGATGTTTTAAGAAGATGTTCCGAGCCGTTTGTCAAGGCGCGGGCGAACCGTTGCCCGATGCGGTACCTTAGGCATATTTCCATCCTTTTCTTTGTTTGACCCTGTCAGGCAACTTGGCTACACTCAGGTGGAACTTGAGGGCTCCAGGCTTTGTTTTCGCGGTCGCAGTGCCGCGCGACAGTTCCCGAGTGCGGAGAACACGCCGCGTTCGGAGGCCTGAGACGCAAGGAAGCGGGCCGATTGTCAGGGCGGCAACATGAGAAGAGAGTGAACCCGCCAGGGATGCGGCGAGGCGAAAGGCGGGGTATCTGCGCGGATGGGCAGCATGGCGGCGGGACGGTCGGATCGTAGTGAAGTCACTCCGCGTTGCCCTGCATGACGGTAAGCAAGACTGTGCGCCGCAATCCTATGACTTCCTCGGCCTGTTCCGCTCGGGTATGCATGTACTCGGGTCCATTGCAATCCATGCTTCACTTTCCCTTGGAGCCGTCTTTTTTATGAGCACTGCCGTTCATGGAGCCGCCTAATATGGCAGCCCCCCCGCCGCAAACCGAACGAATTCCAGCCCAGTCGCTGCTCGCTCCCGAGCAGGCCATCATCACGCCGAGCGATGTTCGCAAGATTCTGATCAAGCGCAAATGGCTGATTCTGGCGGGCATCGTGGTCGGCCTGGCCTTTGCGGCCGTATATATCCTGACGACGATTCCCCAGTACGAGGCCTTGTCCTTGCTGGACATCAACTCGGGTAAGCAAAGCAATATCGGCATCACCGACCTGGTACAGGAGCAGCAGGGCGGCATCGAGGCGAGCCTGGAACATACAGCGACTGAAATCGCCATCATGCAGAGCGATACGGTTTCGCTCGACGTCATCAATACCCTGGATCTATACAAGAGGGAACCGTTCGCGCAGGTGTTCGTGCGCATGCCCTATACAGGCAAGCTGTCGCCGGCGGAGCGGAAGGCGATTCTCGGCATTTTCAAGGGATCTTCGAAAATTACAACCAAGCCGGGCACAGACCTGGTGGAGGTCCGGTTCCGCAATCAGAACCCGGCGGTGGCGGCCGACATCGCCAATATGATCGTCGAGAAATATATCGACCGCAGCCTGCGCGTTCGGTATGAGGGGACGACCCGCATCTCGGACTGGCTGGCCAAGCAGCTGGACAACCTTAAAAACCAGGTCACGCAGGCGCAGGATGATCTGGCCAGCTACCAAAAGCAAAATAACCTGATCGGCATTGACCCGAACGGGAACGGCGAGGACATCACCCTCGACAATCTTCGGATCGCGAACCAGCAGTTGTCGGAAGCGCAGGCGGACCGGGTGGTCAAGGAAGCGCGCTATCGCATGGCGCTGTCGGGCAATCCGGAACTGCTTTTATCCGTCGCACCGAGCGCGACACTGTCGCAGCTGCAGCAGCAGGAAGCTGCTCTGGTCGTGCAGCAGGCGCAGCTTCAGTCGAAGTTCGGGCCGCAGTGGCCGAGGTTGAAGGAGGTCAGCACGTCGCTCGCGGAGGTCCGGAAAGCCATCAACGGGGAAATCGGCGATCTCCAGAAGCGGTTCCAAGTTGAATACGACACTGCGGTCGGCACGGAAAAGCTGATGCGCGAGCGGCTGGACAATGCCAAGCAGCAGACCTTCCAGCAAAACCGTACCTCGGCTGAATACCAAATTCTGAAGCACGGCGCGGATTCGGCTTCGGACCTGTACGACGCCCTGCAAACGCGCTTGAAAGAAGCCGGCATTACGGCTGGGCTGAATGCCAATCAGATCGATGTCGTCGACAAAGCGACCCCGCCGCCGATTCCGGTGTTCCCGGTCAAGCGCAATGATGCCAGTATCGGCTTGGGTGCCGGCGTGGTGCTGGGCTTGATCCTGGCGTTGTTCGCCGAAACGATTGACGACACGATCCGGACCTCCGACGATGCCGAGTCCATCACAGGTCTGCCGGCGCTCGCCGTCATTCCCCACTTTGAGCCCGCGCAAAAGAAAGTGGTGTCGGCCCCGGGCACGGCAGCGGCTGAGGCGGAACGGGAGCGCATGTCCCGCGTGTCGCCGGACCTGATCTCCTATACCGAGCCGCAGTCCTACGTTTCCGAAGCCTTCCGGACCCTGCGCTCCTCCATCCTGCTTTCCGGCGTGGATCGCGAGCCGAAACTGCTGCTGCTGACCAGTTCGTTCGCGACGGAAGGCAAAAGCACCTGCGCCGCCAATCTCGCAATTTCGTTCGCCCGCCGTTCAGCCCGTGTTCTGCTGGTCGACACTGATTTGCGTAAGGGTACGT
>CAXTUV010000172.1:0-6891 GCA_964247445.1 uncultured Acidobacteriaceae bacterium
TGTCAGCATCTGCCGGGTCATCGCATTCCGGCTGAGGATAAAAGGCCTGGTACGCGTTCATAGCGCGCAGGGCCGCTTCACCGGCTGGATCCTGAGCGCGCTTCCCATCTTTCTTCTGCTCTTGATGAGCTTGCTCAATCCCGGGTACATCAGCGTTCTGATTCACGATCCGAGAGGGCGCGAGCTGCTTTGGTTCGGCGGCATTCTGATCGCGATCGGCATCCTCATGATTCGAAGAATTGTGGCGGTGGAGCTGTGAATTCGGAGTTGCTGCTATTCATACAGTGCGGGTGCGCTACGGTCGCGGCGCTTGCGATTGCATGGTCGATGCGGGCCGATCGGCAAAAGCAAAAGCTGTTGAAGCGACTCAACGCGCTCACGCGCAAGCAGGTTGGGGGCACGGATAGGCAGATACACGAGTCCTTACAGGAGTTTCTCCAATCTTTTTACGTTTTTCGAAAGCGTTTTCGCATCGGCCTCGCGGAGGAAGGAAGCTTGCGGATGCGTCTGGTGCGGGCGGGGTTCCGGCAGGCACAGGCACCGGAGGTTTACCTGGCTCTGCGCACTTTGGGGCCGGTTGCCATGCTTCTCACCGCCAGCCTTTTTCCCTCGCATCGACAGTTCTGGATCGTCGCCCTGCCGGGTCTGGCTTACCTTGTGCCCGATCTTCTTTTGCGCCGGCTGATCAAAGCGCGGACGCGCAGGATCGCGCAAGGGCTGCCGGATGCGGTGGATCTGATGGTGATTTGCGTGGAGGCCGGGCTCGGCATCGACCAGGCGTTAGTGCGCGTCAGCCAGGAACTGAGCGCCATTTATCCGGAAATCACCAGCGAGTTCATGCAGGTCAACCTCGAGCAGCGCGCCGGCAAAGCACGGCTGCAAGCGTGGCAGGACATGGCCGACCGCGTCGGCTTAGAGGAGGTTTCAAGCTTTGTCGGCATGCTGGTGCAGACGGAACGGTTCGGTACCCCCATCGCGCAAGCTCTGAACACGTTCGCGAACGGGATTCGGACGAGCAAGGGGCAGAAGGCAGAAGAACTGGCGGCCAAGGTCACGGTCAAGATCATCTTTCCGCTCGCCCTTTTTATTTTCCCCAGCATCTTTATCGTGCTGCTTGGGCCCGCGGCTTTAACGCTGATTGACAACATGAAGTCGCTCGCACATTGAGACGCTTCAGCAAGGCCGCGGCAAGCTTCGCAACAGTAGGGAGGGTGCCGTCCGTCACCCTCACCTTGCGATTCGCGAAGCTGCTCCGGCAAAGGAGTGGCGTCGCAAGGGCGGCGCACGCATGATTGCGAAAGGTTCCTTCGCTTTAGCGGACCTGCCACGCGGGCAGCACTATCGGGCAATAATCGCGCGCACCGGCGAGCTGCTCTGCGAAGAAGTGTGGATGCCGAGGAGCTTTTCCGGCCGCATGCGAGGATTGCTGGGGCGCTCCGAATTAGGGCCGAGCGAGGGTTTGCTGCTCAAGCCTTCGTCCGGTGTCCATACCTTCGGCATGCGGTTTCCCATTGACATCCTTGCGTTAGGGGGAGAGCACGAAGTTCTTGCAATGCACTATAGCGTGTCCCCTTCAAAAATTTGCGGCATAACCTGGCGAACGCGCGGCGTCCTCGAGCTTGCCCCGGGACGCTTGCGGCAAGCGGGGGTATGCCGGGGCGATCAGATTATGTTTGCAGCACTGAATTGAGACGACACTTACCAATTAATCGCCCTGTCAGGTCGGTGCGTCACCCGTTGGAGAGTAAATACTTCTAATATGACGGTTTGCTTTAGACCTGTACCGGTGGCCTAACACTACCGCAGTACATAAGCACTTGCTGTGGAAGACAAAGTTATGCCTGAGGCAGCAATGTAAGGCAGGCCGACCGGGTACCGTACCTGCACGTTCACGCTTATGCTCGATCCGGCTGTATTGCTGCCGGTACAGCTTGGAGCAGAAACTATAGTCTGGCCGCCGCTAGCGCCGAAGAGGAGCGGGGCAGTCCAAGCTTTTATCAATGCCTCCGTACAGGAATTGCCGGACGTATCGCGATATGTGGACGCGTAGCGCACCGCGGCCCGGCTAGCATACGTAGCCTCGCCGTAGACAAACAAGAGGAGCGCGGCGCTGGTGAATCCGAAAACCAGCATCAGGTAAATTGGCATTATCAATGCCATCTCAAGAGCATAGGTTCCAGCTTCTCTCCCAGGCTCACGTACTCGAACAGCATATACGACCGGGCATCGTTCCTTTCTAAGCCAAACTACACCTGACCCTAGTATTTTCATCAGCGTACCCGGATCATTGACGATCCACTGAGTGTAAAGCTGGTGGGTAGGCCTGGATAACCGAACAGCGCCGGCACTCTGATATAAGTATTTACTTGAGCCCACGTCATCAAAGAGCCTGAGCTGCAAGTGGGCTGACTGGTGGTTTTTGCAGCGGTGATAGAACACGCATATACAAAGTTCGTGTTTGCGGTATCGACTGTCACCTGGCTACCGCCAACTGCCGCTGCCGCATTTTGTAAGTTTGCATTAGTTGCATTTAGCCCGGCTTGCGTCGCCCAAAGCGCCCCCGCATGCGCCGCGTCGGCAGCTACCATGGCCTGCTGCAAGGCTAAACCGAAGTCGGCGACGCCCAGGAGAAGAAGCACCAAAATAGGCAAAATCAGGGTGAACTCAACCAGAGCGCTGCCGCTCTCAGGCCCGACTAGAGGGTCTCGTGAAGCAGCGACGGTAAAGGAAGTATCCCGCATAGGGTTGCAACGCCTGAAGAGAAACCCAATCCGCAACATAGCAAGTCTCGCGGGCGCGGGGAAGAGTACCGAAGTACCCTTTCCGAACCTAGGTCTGAAAGCATCAGCGGGCTTACGGCAGCATTTCCGCGCTTTCCCGGGAGCGTGCGCTTTCATTGCCGCTGGCATCGACGGCTGACACCGAGTACCCATACCGAACGCCCCTTGGCGCGGAGCGATCACTCCAGCCCGGCGCAAGGATCGGTTTGGCCCCGCTCACCCGCACGGCAGCGCCGCCATGCAAATCGCGCCGGTAAATGAAATAGCCAAGCAGGTCCGCATCGGCGTTGGGAGTCCAGGAAAGGTCGATCTTCCCGCCCTGCACATTCGCGGCGGCTTCGAGCCCAACCGGCACGGCAGGCGGGAATGTGTCACGAACCAGCAGTTCCGCCGCGGAGGCGCTTTCCCCGGCGACCTCGATGGGGTGTCCGGCGAGCGAGAACCGCTCGACGAGCGCCACCCGGTACGTGTAGCGTCGACCGGTAAGCGCGCCTGTGTCCATGGCGGCAAGCGGAAGCCAGCTTCGGTCTAGGGCCGAGTTCAGAGTTACCGGCTCTGACGGCGCGGCGGTGACTTCCTGCCTTTGCAGGTCAGCGAAAACGCGTCCGGAAGGCGCAGGAGGCGTGGAAGCCAAACTCCAACGAATGGCAACGCCCCCCGCAGCCGCCGTTGCGACGGCCTCGCGCAAGACCGGGGGCGCGGAGCCGGCAGCCGTAAACGCCGGATTCGACGGGCCGGCGTCCGCTCCGCGACGGTTCTCCAGCCGCACGCGGTAGGTGAGCAGGCGCGGAGCGCCCATGCGCAGCGCGGGCGGCAGCACATCGCGGTATTGCGCCGGGGTGCCCGGAGCGGCGGAAACTGTCCCCGTCGGTTCGCAGGGCCCGTTGTCGGACGCGCGGCATAGCGAGGCTCGCAGGCTTCCGCGTAGGGCAATGCGGTCTGTGCTGCGCTCCGGCAAGGTCCATCGTAGAACTACCGTGTCGCCAATGCGCTTTGCGGAAAGATCACCGACCGGCTGTGGAAGCAGGAGCGACGGAGGGGAAGGCGGCCCAGGGTTGCCACAGCCGATCGCACCCAGCACCGCAGCGAGAACGGCGCACATGGAGGCTGGGCGGGGAAACGGCATGCCATGGGCAGGTTAGCAGACCGCCCATGGGCAGCATTGCTGGAAGCGAGACAGCTATAGAGTCTGGAAGAAATCGAGGCCGAGCCCGATGAAACTTCACCCGCCTGAATTTAAGTGGATTGCAGCATGCCTTTGAGTGCTTCGCCGATCTCAGGCTGGCGAAACTGGAAGCCGCTCTCCTGCAGCTTCTTAGGGATGGCACGGCAGCTGGCCAGCAGCGCTTCATCGGCGACCTCCCCGAAGGCGACACGCAGCGCCAGGCGCGGCACGGGGAGGAAGGCGGGCCGGTGCACGGCGGAGGCCAGAGCGCGCGTGAACTCGTCGTTGCGCACCGGCTGCGGGGCAACCACGTTGATGGGGCCGCTTAGGGCTTCGTGTTCAGCCGCATGCAGGACAGCCGCCAGAAGGTCGCTCAGGCCGATCCAGCTTTGCCACATGCGCCCGCTGCCCAGTTTGCCGCCGATGCCGGCGCGGAACACGGGCAGCATCTGCTTCAGCGCGCCGCCGAATGGGGTAAGCACGACGCCGAAACGCAGGTGCGCTACGCGCATCCCGGAAGAGGTTGCCGGCGCAACCGCGGCTTCCCACGCTTGGCAAACCTCGGCAAGGAACCCGGTTCCCGGTCCGGACTCCTCGGTGAGAATTTCGTCGCCGCGCGACCCGTAGAACCCGGTGGCGGAGGCGGTCAACAAGACCTTCGGCGGCCGCCGCAGCCGTGCCAGGGTAAGGGCAAGCACGCCGGTAGGCTGCGTCCGGCTGTTCAGGATCTCCTTCTTGTAGGCGGACGTCCAACGGCGACCGGAAATGTTGGCGCCAGCCAAATGCACGACCGCGTCGAAACCTTCCAGCAGCTCAAGATCAGCGAAGGGGTGAGTAGCGCCGGGTTCCCAAAGTATGGTGTCCGGGGTC
The DNA here is from genome assembly GCA_964247445.1 of uncultured Acidobacteriaceae bacterium. GTDB lineage: Bacteria > Acidobacteriota > Terriglobia > Terriglobales > Acidobacteriaceae > EB88. Next base: position 4,816 of record CAXTUV010000172.1, read on the forward strand.
GCGGGGGCTTGGCCTGTGCCGTCCTTGCGTGCCGCGCGCTGCAAAGGCACGGCATCCATGCCGCGTGCCGCCGCCGCTGCCCTGAGGGCATGCCCGATCATTCCATTCGCGCCGGTGATGAGAAGTCGAAATCGCGATTCGCTCTGTACGGAAGCTTTCTTTTGCGGTTCATCCATCCGTCTTGGTTCCTTCCATGCAATGCAGGGTCTTGGCTCAACAAGGGTGAGCAGGGCTTGAAATGAGAGTGAGACCGGAGCGCCCATCAGTGTGCCGCTTTCCGTATAAGGGTGGGATGCTTGGAGCAAGTTGCGATTCTCAGGTGCCCTTAACAGAAGGCTTTTGGATGGGCTTTTGTTCGACAACGGGCGAAGAGGAAGTGGAATTCGATAAAAATAATCGATCTCACTTCCCCTAGGTGGCATCTATTTGGTATACCCCTTTCACAACAAGGCAAGTAAATTAGGAGTCCCTGGAATGCCAGAGCAGAAGATCTCTCCCGAGGAGCAGGATCCTTCCATCGTCTTAGCGGACGTCGGCGAGGAGAAAGGATCCATTGACCAGGCCAGCGCCGAAGCCTTTATCGCCGAGAAACGGATCGGCGAACGCATTAAACGTCTGCGCTTGAAACGTTCCATGGGTTTGGTTGAATTGGGCCGGCAAACCGGGCTTTCCGCCAGTTTTCTTTCACAGCTGGAAACCGGGCGCGTCGTGCCTACCCTGCGCAATCTGGCACGCGTTTCCATAGTGTTCGGTAAGGACCTGAACTACTTCTTTGAAGCCGAGCCCCAGCCTGTGTTCCGCGTCCACCGCAAACGCGAACGTACCCGCATGCCGCAAAGCGGCGTGGATGACCCGACGTACTACTTCGAGAGTCTCGGCTTTATGGTGCCGGACCGGCAGCTTGATCCATACCTGGCGGAGTTCCTGCCCAACCGCAAGGCGAATGAGGTCCGGCCCCATGTGCATCCCGGCGCTGAGTTCCTTTATGTTCTTGAGGGCGAGCTTGAGATTCGCCACGCCGACAAGATGCACACGCTGGAAGCGGGCGACGGCGTCTATTTCGACGCGAGCTCGCCGCATGCGTACCGCTGTGCCGGTGCCGAGCCCGCGAAGGTAATTATCGTGACCATGCACCAGCAACAGACCCAGCACGCGCAAAATACTGTGCGGCCCATGCATGTAGCGCGTTCTGGAGGCAGTGCACTCACGGGCGGCAATGGCGGCGGTCTCGGCATTCGGCAGGCCGGGGCGCAACCGGTGGTGCAGGCACCGAGAGGCAGCGGCACGAGCGCGGCGCTTTAAAGCATTTTCCTGCTGCTGTGGAGTGCGGCTTTTCCCGCCGGAAGAGCCGCACTTACGGCCGCTCAACCCTGTATACCTTCTAGGGAAAACACCTCAACGCGGGATGAATGGACCACGGCAGCGGCCAAGAGCTCGCTGCCGTTTTCTTTGCTCCCATGGATGGAACGAGTTTTCATGATTACACTTGGCTGATAACAAAATACATTTGCCCGGGGTTCCCTTGCCCGCCTTTCGTTCGCTTCCCGTTCTGCTTCTCGCCATGCCTTGTTTCGGACAAGGTGATGTCCCTTGGACTGTCCGCGACATCTTTTACGCAACCGCAAAGGTACCCTCACCCGCGAAAACCGAGTGGTCGCCCGACGGCAAGCTGCTGAGTTGCCGCGCAGCGGACGGCAGCTTCAGCGCCTTTTCTGTGGAAAACGGCAGCAGTCGAACGCTCACACCCGCGGCGAAGCTTTCTGGTTTGTCGCGCAGACCGGTGAACGAGAAAGACCGCGACCACCGCGCGCGGTACGGGCAGCAGACCTACTTTTGGTCCCCCGACAGCACTCGCGTGCTTTTTGACGAGGACGGAACTTTGTGGCTGAACACACTGAAAAGCGGAGAAGTCGCGCAAATCGGGGATACGGCCCAAGGCTCGGGCGATGATGTGAAGTGGTCGCCCGACGGGAAAAGCCTCAGTTATCTTCATGCGCATAACTTATATAGGCTCAAGCCGGGTGCCGCACCGGTTGCACTTACCTCTACGACCGACCCAAATGTCTTGAACGGCGA
>CAXTUV010000173.1:0-3516 GCA_964247445.1 uncultured Acidobacteriaceae bacterium
CAGTAAGGCAACCCCGAGGCAGCCATCCGCCAGAGCAGCAAAAAGCGGGGTCATCCTGAGCGCAAGCGAAGGATCTGCTTTTCGTGTTTACCGGCAGCAAAGGAACAGGAGAAACGCCATGCGGGAGCTTTGGAAGGACTTAGGGTATGCGGTGCGGCAGCTGCGGCGCTCGCCGGGCTTCGCGCTCACGGCGGTGCTTACGTTGTCGCTGACGGTGGGGCTGGCGGCGACGGTGTTTTCGGTGTTTGACGCGCTGCTCGTGCGGCCTTTGCCGTACGGGGAGCCGCAGAGGATTGTGGTGACGGAACCGCGCTCGCCTTCGGGCTACACACAGCCTGCATCGTCGCCGGAGTACCGGTTTTGGCGGGAGAATAATCGATCATTCTCGGCGTTTGCGGGATTTTCAACTCAGACCATGAACCTGCGCGGGCCGAACGGTCCGGCACCGATCCACGCCGTACACAGTACCAATAACTTTTTCGATGCGCTCGGAGTAAAGCCGCTGCTGGGCCGTACATTTCTGCCGGGGGAAGGCGGGCATGGCCGCACGGATGTCGCCGTCCTCAGTTATGCGCTCTGGCGGAAACAGTTTGACGGACGCAAGAGCGTACTCGGCTCACAGGTTGAGCTTGACGGGAGACCGATGACTGTCATCGGCATCATGCCACCGAGCTTCCGCTATCCCTTGAACCAAAGCGAAGTTGCCTATGCACCATTTACCGCGCAGATGGACGACCCGGACCATGCCGGTTCCCACTGGATGCCGACAGTAGGCCGCTTGAAGCCGGGCGTCACACTGGCGCAAGCACAGGAAGATATGACGCGGGTATTAGTTGCGTACGGGCGCATCAAGCCGGAAAGCGCCGGTAGGCGCATGCATCTTTACTCCATAACAGAAGCGCTGCTGGGCCCGACAGGCGGGCTCGTAGGATTACTTACATGGGCTGTTGTCGCGGTTCTGATGCTCGGCTGCGTCAACGTGGCCGGGCTGATGCTGGTGCGCGGCCTGCGCCGCGAGCGCGAACTTGCGCTGAGGGCAGCGCTCGGAGCAGCGAGGGTGCAGTTGGCCCGGCAAATGTTCGCGGAAATCGCACTGCTTGCCATTGCGGGAACCGCCGGCGGCGCGCTCGCGGCGGCACTTCTTTTGAGCGCGATTCGAGTGCTGTTGGAAGCTTCCCTACAGCGCGGGTCTGAAGTGGCGCTGAACGCTCCCGTTCTCATTGCTTCCCTGTTTGCGGCCCTGCTTACCTTGCTCCTTGCCGGCCTTCTGCCGTTGCGACAACTGCTTGCAGTCGCACCCGCAAACGCACTGCGCTCCGGCGGTTCCGGTTCCGGCGCGAGCCGCAGTCAGCGCAAGCTCGGCTCCGTTTTCATCGGGACACAAATGGCGCTTGCCATGGTGCTGCTTGCAACCAGCGGTTTGCTGCTGCGAACGCTTTCCGGTTTGCGAAACACGGATTTCGGTTTTGCAACCGATCACCTATTGATCGAAAACGTCAACCTGTCTCCCGGAACTATCAAGGGACGCGATCTGATAGCTACTTTCTACAACCCATTATTGGAACGAGTGCGCGCCATTCCAGGAGTTAAGTCGGCGGCAATCATCAGCCTGCTGCCAATTCAGGATACCGGCTTTAACGGTGACGTACAGATTGTAGGAAAGCAGCCCGCGCCGCCGAACCAAGAGAGGCTTGCGGAAGATAGATACATTTCGCAGGACTATTTTAAGACTATGGGCACCCGCCTCCTGCGCGGGCGCCTGCTTGATCCCAAATTAGACACGCCAAAGTCGCCGAGCGCGGTGGTCGTCAATCAAGCATTTGTAAGGAAGTTCTTCGCACCTGGTGAAGACCCGATCGGCCAACATATCGCCGGCACTGACCCGGACACGATCGTCGGCGTGGTCACGGACGAGCGCCAAAGCTTGTTTGAGCCGACGGCCCGCGCCGAAATGGATTACATCGCCTCTCAAATACCCGCGCAGTACAGCACGGACGTTCTACAGCAAATGCAGCTCGTCCTTCGCACCACCGTCCCCCCGCTTACCCTAGCCGAGCCTTTACGCAACGCCATGCAGCAGCTTGACCCCACGCTGCCCTTCCGCCCGGTTCAGACCATGGACGACGTGGTCGGGGAAGCGCTCGTGTTCCAGCGCATGGAGAGCTGGCTGTTCGGCGTCTTCGCGGCGCTTTCCGTCCTCTTAGCGGCAGTCGGTTTGTATGGATTGATAGCCCAGCAGGTGGAGTGGGGCCGGCGCGACATCGGCGTCCGCATGGCGCTTGGGGCGACCCGGGCGAGCGTGGTTGCGTCGGTTCTCAGGGGTACTGCACGTGTCTCGCTCGCCGGGCTCGGGGCGGGGCTCGTGCTGGCGTGGATGCTGCGCCGGGTGATCGGGTCGGTGCTGGCCACGCGCACGGCGCATGAGGTGCCGTTCGTGCTCGCGCTCGCCGCCGGGATGGAGTTGCTCGCGCTGCTGGCCTGCGCCGCCCCGGCACGCCGCGCCGCTTCCGTCGACCCGGTGGAGGTGCTGCGGGCGGAGTGAGGCGGGAAAGCAGATCCTTCGCTTCGCTCGGGATGAACCCTTGCGCGGGTTCCATGTGAACCCGCTTGGGCGGTTCTGACTTTGACACACGCACACAAGGCCGCGAAAGGAACCGAATGCAAACACTTTGGAACGACCTCCGCTACGCCCTACGCCGGCTCCGCAAGGCTCCCGGCTTCGCCTGCACCGCCGTACTGACGCTAGCTCTATGTCTGGGCGCTACTACCGAGATCTTCACGTTGGTCTACCAAGTGCTGCTCCGCTCGCTGCCTGTCGCGCACCCTGAGCAGCTGTACAAGATCGGCGCGAAGAACTGCGGCGGCTGCGTGAACAGCGGCTTGCAGGACGACTGGACCGTCTTCCCGACCGACTTTTCCCGCTTCCTCGCGAGCCAAGTGCCGGGCGTAGCGGCCGTGCAGTCGACCTCGTCGACTGTGAGCGTGCGGAAAGCGGGCGAAAACACCCCGGCGCAGCCGCTCGGCTCGCATTTTGTCTCCGGCAACTACTTCCAGGTGCTCGGGGTGCGGGCAGAGGCAGGGAGGCTGCTGCGGCCCGAGGACGACAGCGAGGGTGCCGCGCCGGCTGCGGTCATCAGCGATACGCTGTGGCGGACGAAGTTCGCCGCCGACCCGCGCCTGGTCGGCAGCACGCTCTTGCTCAGCAGCCACTCGTATACGCTTGTCGGCATCACCGCGCCGGGCTTTCTGGGCGAGCGCAACCAAGCCGACCCCGCCGAGCTGTGGCTCCCCCTGGCACAGGAGCCGATATTTGATCCAGACCGACCGCTCAATCGCCTCTCCGGCTCGGCCTGGCTCAACTTACTGGTACGCATTGCTCCCTCCGGCAGCGTGGGAGCTGCGCAGGCGAAGATCGTGGGCGGGCTGCACCAATGGCTCAACGCGAACCGGGGCTTTTTCCCGAGTCCCAGCGCGACCGACAGCGCGTTCGCCCGGCAGACGACCGAGCTCGCCCCG
>CAXTUV010000173.1:3526-6891 GCA_964247445.1 uncultured Acidobacteriaceae bacterium
CATCAGCGATCTGCGCGATCAGTATGAGAAGAGCCTGAAGCTCCTGCTCGCGGTCGCCGGGTTTGTGCTGCTGATCGCCTGCGCCAACCTGGCGAATCTTCTGCTGGTGCGCGGCATGGCGCGCCGGCAGGAGCTCGCCGTGCGCTCAGCCCTGGGCGCGCCCCGAGGTCGTCTAGTGCGGCAGACTTTGATCGAGGCCGTCCTACTCGCCCTCGGCGGCGGCGCTGCGGCGCTGCTTGTTGCCTACGCGGGCACCCGAGGCATCCTGGCGCTCGCGATGAAAGGCGTCGAGGTCAGCCCGCTTTCGGCCGGGCCCTCCTCCCCCGTGCTCGGCTTTGCGCTGCTGCTGTCGCTGACTACCGGAGTCCTCTTCGGCATCGTGCCGGCGTGGCTCGGCTCCAAAACGAGTCCGGTGGAGGCGCTGCGCGGGGCTAACCGCAGCACGCGCGACGCGAGCGCTCTGCCGCAGCGCGTGCTGGTCATCGCGCAGGCGGCACTGTCGCTCGCTCTGCTGTCCACCGCGGGCCTCCTGATCGCGAGCCTGCGCCATCTTCAAAGCCAGGATTTCGGCTTCCAGCCGGAAGGCCGGTTGGTTGTGTTTGACGATCTGGCGGCGGCCGGCTACAAGGCGGACCAGCTGCCGGGGCTATACACCCGGTTCGACGACGCTTTCACTCGCCTGCCGGGCGTCCAAAGCTTCGCCTACGCCACGCACGGGCCCATGACGCAGTCGACCTGGGCGGGCGGCGTCTTCCAGCCCGGCGTCACGCCGGTCGCGAACGCGCAGCGCATCGCTCAATACGTCAGCATCAGCCCGGGCTACTTTGACGCCATCGGGACGCGCATGGTCGCAGGCCGGGGCGTTACCGACCGGGACACTGCCACGAGCGTGCATGTGGCGGTTGTCAACCGGACCTTTGCCGAGCGGTTCTTCAAAGGACGCAGCGCCCTCGGCGAGCACTTCGGGCCTGACCCGAAGCTGCCGGCTGAATTCACGGTTGTCGGCATAGCGGATGACGCGAAATACGGCAGCCCTTCAGCCGCCGTGCCGCCCATGTACTTTACCCCGATCACGCAAACCACGAAGTACCCCGACGCCGCCGGTGTCGCTGGGGAAAGCTCCCTGCATTTCGCGGGCAACCTCATCTTCCGCTACCAGGGCAACGAGAGCGCGGCAGCCGAGGCGGTCCGGCGTACCTTGCATGAGATCAATCCGAACATCCCCATCCTCAAAATGCAGTCCTACACCGACCAGCTTGGAGACCAGTTCACCCAGCAGGACATGGTGGTGCGTTTAACCGCGCTGTTCGGCATCCTGGCGCTCGTGCTCGCGTCCATCGGCCTGTACGGCGTGACGGCTTACTCGGTCGCGCGGCGCACGAGCGAGATCGGCCTGCGCATGGCGCTCGGCGCGACGCGCGGCGGGGTGCTCGCGATGGTGGTGCGCGGGGCGCTCAAGCAAACCGCCTACGGCCTGCTGCTGGGGCTGCCCCTGGCCTACGCGGCGGCTCGTCTGGTCGCGAGCAGCTTGTACGAAACGGCCGCCTTCCAGCCGCTCGTGCTTGCGGCAGTCGCGGCGATCCTGCTGCTCGCGGCCCTCCTGGCGGCGCTGGTGCCCGCGCGCCGCGCGGCCTCCATTGAACCCATCACAGCGCTGCGGATGGAGTAACTCGATGCGAACCCTTTGGCAAGACTTCCGCTACACCCTCCGTCAGCTCCGCAACGCGCCCGTGTGGGCCGCGACGGCGGTGCTCACCCTCGCGCTCGGGTTGGGCGCGGTCACGGCGATGCTCGCCATCGTGGACTCGGTGCTGGTGCGGCCTGTACCGCTGCCGCATGCGGAGCGGCTGATGAGCCTTGGGCAAGTGTTGAAGACAGGGCCGACCACAGAATTTGAGCTGCACGAGATTGCAGCTCTTGAAGGTATAAGAGCTTTTCAGGCTCTTGCGGTAAGTAGTATCGCGCATGCGCCTGTCAGTACGCCGAACGGGAGCCGTATCGAGCTTGTGACCGCCGTCAATAGCGGCTATTTTGCTGCTGCGGCTGTTTCGGCGCATCTCGGCCGCCTTCTGACGTCGAAAGACGCATACGCGCCTGTCGCGGTCGTAAATGACCAGTTCTGGCAGGACCGTCTCAACGGCGACCCGCATGCCCTTGGCTCAACGATCAAGGTAAAGGACAGAATCCTAACCGTGGTGGGCATCATGCCCCCCGGCTTTTCCTTCGACCAGTTCATCCAAGGCCCAACGGTCTTTACGCCTTTATCTATTAAGGCGAGTGGAGAGGACGCGAACGGGAATGGCTTTGTCGACGCCGTGACCGCCCGATTAAAGCCGAGCGTGGCTCAGGAAGCCGCGCAAGCGGAGGCGCAAGCAGTGCATGCGCGCGAGAAACCCATTTACTCCGAGTACTACGGCAAGCTTGTTCTTCGCCCATACCAAGAAGTACTGGTCGCGTACGAGAAACCCTCGCTTCTTGAGATCCTCGGCGCCTGCGGCCTTATTCTGCTGATCGCTTGTTTCAATGCAGCCAATCTCCAGATTGCGCGTGGCTTGAGCTGCACAGGTGAGATAAGCATCCGCGCGGCACTTGGTGCGAGTCGAGGGCGACTGGTTCGCCAGATTGTGACGGAAAGCGTAACAGTCAGTACTCTAGGCGCTGCACTTGGCCTCATGTTTGCGTCGGCTGTCGTGGCCGGGGTACGCAGCACCTACCAAATTGAGTTTTCCCGCTTCAATGAACTCACCGTCAGCCCGCGGGTATTTGCCTTGTGCGCACTGCTCGCAATCGTTGCGGGCGTATTCGCGGCACTTGCGCCTGCTTGGAATGCTTTCCAAAGCGCGGCTGGTTTACCAGCTTCGCTCAGTTCGCATGTAACTCGGCGCTCCCGCATAAGTGCGAATCTGATTGCAGGGGAGGTTGCGCTTACACTCGCGCTTCTCGTAACCGCCGGTCTGTTCATTCGCAGCTATCGCTACCTCGCCGATGCGCCGTTTAACTTTGACACGCAAGGCGTGACAGGCATCGCGTTGACGCCGAGTGTGCAGAAGCAGGCGGTGGAGGCGCAAAAGGCCACTGAGGAGCGCTTGCTCAGCAAACTGCGTGGCCTTCCCGGCGTTACCTCCGCCACGTTCGAGTTCAATCAGCCCTATTCGCGCTACTTAATCCAATGGCAGAACAATTTCTATTTTGCAGGGCAGGCCGCCGGCAGCAAGGCCAAGGTCCTGCTGAATGCTGCAAGCACGCAGATCGGTCCGACACTCGGCATCCGCTTGCGAAAGGGCCGGAGCTTCACCACCGAGGACACAAGGGGAACCCAGCTTGTCTGTCAAGTGAATGAAGCCTTCGCGCGGCAGTTCATCAAG
>CAXTUV010000174.1:0-6852 GCA_964247445.1 uncultured Acidobacteriaceae bacterium
TCGCCCGAACCACTCCTCTACACTATTCCGCGCGGCAGCCTGCCTGTGCTTGAAATCTAAGCGCGTGCACGTACCGCTCTTGATCCGGGGTAGGAGCAGCAGGTCCTGTCCGCGAAGGAACCCATCCTTCAGACCGACGAAGTGACTATAGGGCGGGCAGAATGCCCTGGTAGGGAAGGAATAGTTCAAAGACGGTCCAGCTGCTTCCGGGCTTTTGGCTGCTGCGCACCCGCAGACGCCCGCGATGGCGCTCCACGATCTCGCTTGAGATCCAAAGTCCAAGTCCAGTTCCGAGCGCGCCCTTGGTCGTGTAAAAGGCTTTGTAGATGCTGCCCAGTGCTTCGGCGCTGATGCCGCAGCCCGTGTCGGCCACCGTGATGAGCACGCCGGGCGATTGCTTGCGCCACTCCGTCGCTTCGCGGCTGCGCACTAGTAGGCGGCCGCCGCCCCGGCCCCGCATGGCGTCGACGGCGTTGCCGACCAGGTTGTTGAGCACCTGCCGCAGCTCGCTTTCCATGCACACGATCGAGAGCCGGGAGCGGTCCCGCCGCTCCACGCGAACCTGCCCGTTGGCCAGCCGGGAGCTGTACAGCTCAAGCACCGAATCGAACAGCTCCGAGCAGGCTGCCGCTTGCGGCTTGGTGGACTGCTTGGAAAAGCGGAGCGACTGCGAGGTGATGTGCTTGACGCGATCGAGCTCCCGGTCGGCCCGGCCGATGTAGCCGCGGGCCTCAGCAAGCGTGTCCACGCGTGCTCCGAGGTAGAGGAGGTTCATCACCGCCTCGAGCGGGTTGTTGATCTCATGCGCGATCGAGGAGGCGAGCCGGCCGACCGCGGCCAGCTTTTCGCTTTCGCGCAGGGCCGCTTCGAACTCGATGCGCGCGGTGACGTCGGTCTGTATGCCCACAAAGTGGGTGACTTCGCCTTTGCGGCTGCGGATGGGCGAGAGCGACAGCTCGTTCCAAAAGGACGTGCCGTCCTTACGGTAGTTGCGCAGCACCGCGACGGCCTCACGCTTGTCCCGAAGCGCTTCCCGGATAAGGGTGAGCGCGGGCTGCTCAGTATCCGCCCCTTGAAGGAAGCGGCAGTTTCTGCCTTGCGCCTCCTCAAGGCTGTACCCGGTCATGACCTCGAAAGCGGGGTTGACGTAGGTGATGGGCATGTCGGGCAGAAGCGCGTTCGCCACGCAGATGCCGCTTGTGACGGAGCGGAAGATGCGGCGGTTCAGCTGCAGCTCCTCAATCGCCGTGCGGTAGCGCCGCACAAAGGCTCGGTGCGCGTAAAGAACCAGGCTCAGCTGGGCAGCGGCAGCCGCGGGCAGCTGAGGCAGCGGCAGCACGCCGTCGAACCCGTGATCAAGCCTTCCTTGAAACTCGGACGGTTCGGGGCCGCTCGGCAGAACCGCGATCAGAGCCGGATGGATGCCGTCGCCGGCCTGCTCCCGCAAGGCAAACAGGGAGCGGATGCGCCGCGCCGCCGGCTCATCGGCGACGATCAATTCAAGTTCCGCCAGCAGGTCGGGATTCAGATCCTGCTCTCTGAGCAGCGCCGGCACGAGCTCCAGGCTGATCAGCGCGCCTTCGACCAATCGGCGGTGTACGGCACTTTCAATGCAAATGCCCGCCTCGCTGCGTGCCCCGTCAAAGTCCGAGCCGCCGCGACCTGCGTCGGCGGCTATAGATACGCGCTGCTTAGCGCTGACGGGCAGCTCCGCTTCACCGGACAAAGGTATGGTTTCCACGCCTGCTCCTCATCGGAGCCTACGGGACCGCGGTGCCGCACGCGTGACGGAGGGGGGGAGGAAAAAGCGGCTCACCATTACCGAAGTACTTTTGCTCCCGCCGGAGCTTCAGGATTGCGCCTCGGGGTAGACCTGCTGAGTCCATGCAGCCGGAACCCTAAGCGACAGCGTCAGGAATCGCGACAGCATCCACGCACGCTGGCATATGAATCGTGAAGGTCGAGCCCTCGCCGAGTACGCTTTCCACGCTGATGGCGCCGCCCATGGCTTGGCAGAGCTGTTGGCTGATTGCGAGCCCCAGTCCGCTCCCGCCATGCCTTCGTGTGGCGGAGCCGTCGACCTGCGAGAACGTGCGGAACAGCTTCTCGATGTCCTTCGGCGCGATGCCGTCTCCTGTGTCGCTCACACGCCAAAGCGTCCATTGCTGTCCGTCGCGCAGCTCCGCCGCCACCTCGAGCGAGATGCGTCCGTTCTTTGTGAACTTGCATGCATTGCTGAGCAGATTGAGCAGGCACTGCCGAAAGCGCAAAGGATCAACCGTGAGGGTCCCGCGCCAGCCATCGTCCGCCACTTGCAGGGAGTTGCCGTTCTTGCGGGCGAGCACCTCCGCCGTGGGCAGAATTTCACGTAGGACGTCTCCGGCGAAAACCTTTTCCGAAAATACCTTCATCTGCCCGGCTTCTATTTTGGATAAATCCAGGATGTCGCTGATGAGCCCGAGCAGGTGCCGAGCCGAGGAGAGCACCTTATCAAGGTCTTCGGTCATCGCCCGGTGGCCGGCGCTTTCCGCGTCTTCGTGGAGCATCTCGCTGTATCCGATGATGGCGTTCAGCGGCGTCCGGAGTTCATGGCTCATGTTGGCGAGAAATGCGCTTTTCGCCCGATTCGCCTGCTCCGCATTCGTTTTCGCGCTCTCCAAAGCCTGCTCAACCAGCTTGCGCTCGGCGATCTCATCGACCAAGCTTCGTGTTCGCGCGTGCACCTTTTCTTCCAGGCTGTCGTGGGCTTGCTGCAGCTCCAGGTCGCGTGCTTGTACGCGGTCCATCATGGCGTTGAACTGCTCAATCAGAACCCCCATCTCATCCTGAGAGCTGCTCTTCGCCCGCAAGCGGAGATTGCCTTCGGAAGACACTTCCACGGCGACGCGGGTCAGGTGCCGGATCGGTCCGGAGATGATGCGCTGCAAAAAAGACGCTACCGCGAGGGCAAACGCGGAAGCCAAAAGCAGAACAATTGCTCCTGTAACTGCGAAATGGACGAGGTAGCGGCGCATCTCCTGCAAGCTGACCTGAAGGTAGAGCGTGCCCACCAAGTCGGCTTTCAATGTGACTGGCCGGTAAATCAGCAGGTGCGACGGGGTGAAGCGCAGCTGCTCGGGGCCGGCAGCAGGGCAGCTTTCTGCGGCACCGCTGCTGTAGGAGGCAAGCGTATGGCCTGCTTTGCTGTACAAGCAGGCTTTGTCGATGCGGCTGTCGGCGCGCAGCACGGAAAGGTTTTCAGCGGCAGCCTGCTTGTCCGCGAAGAGAAGCGCCGGGGCGCTGCTTTCCGCCAGCAGCTGCGCCATTGCGGACTCTTCAGTGAGGAGCGTGCGCCGGTAATGCACCAGCTGCGAGACCCAGAGCGTGAGGCAGCCCATAAGCACGGAAAGAAAGGCCGTCGCCGTAAACAGCGTCACCAATTTGGTGCGGATGGAGCGCCGGAACGAAATAGATGTGCTCATTGGGTCACCGCGGCAAGGCGCAGCAGCTTCGAGCTGACGGCGAAGCCGGCCGACTCAGCCGCGCCCAGGTTTACATCGATCTGCACATGATCGCTATCCAAAGGCAGCCCCACAATCTGCGCTGAGCTGCGGCTCACCGAGCGCTCGGACACGCTGAGCACGCCGGCCTTGGTGAGCTCGGCCGCGGCTGACTCGAAGCTGCGCTTTCCGCCCGCGCTTACATACAGGATGTGGCATCCCGCGGCGTCGCTCAGATCCCTGAGCATCCTCAGCTGCACCGGCTTTGCCATCACACTTTGGTGCTGCAGGTACCGTTCCGCGTAGGGTTCGATCGGGTCGTGGCCAAGGATGCAGACTACAAACTGCGGATGGGACGGATCCATCTTCCAAGCCGGCCAATCGATGAATTTCGTCAAGTTGAACAGCATCGCCGCGCGGATGGAGTATTCGTCCGCAGAACCGGATTGCGCCTGTAGGTTCCCGACTGAACTGCTGCTGACAACGGCGGCCGCACACAGCAGATGTACTCTTCCCTTTCGCATAAGGCGAAGCAGACCGGTAGGTGTCATCAGAAGCTCCAGCCTGCTTTTACGGAAAGGCTCCGGGGTACAAACAGCGGGGCTTCGAATCCTGTAGAGTTGCCGAATTCGGAGTGGCGCGGGGTGAGCAGGTTTGTGCCTCCCGCGCTGATCCGCACCCGATCGCTGACCTGCCGCGAAACTCTGAGATCCACGCGGGTGTAGTTCTTTACGGCGGTGCTCGGCGTGTTCGCCGCATCCCCAATTGTGAAAGACAAGGTATCCGGTACGCTGCTCGTGTAGGAGAGAAACGCGCTTGTGCTCCATCCGGGCGCGAAAGACCAGGCGGCAGAGTGAGCTAGCGTGTGCCGCGGTGTGTTCCACGCATCCAGTATGCTGACCTGCCCCGGTACGCTTTGCTGCGTATGCGCGTTCGCCCAGGTGTAGCTCGTCACAAACGACAGGGAACTCGCCGGCTTCCAAGAAAACGTGCTCTCCGCTCCTCCGCTGCGCGCGCGAAAGCCGTTTCCAACCAGGAGATCTACGTTGACGTGCGGAGCCGGCATAGGAATGAATTCAGGGTTGCCGAAAGTAAGAGACTGAACCCGTTCGGTTTTGTCAAAGAAGAGAGCCGTATCGGCGGTGAAATGAGCGCCGACCCTTCGGCGCAGGCCAGCTTCATAGGCAGTCACGATTTCCGGTTTGAAAGCAGGGTTGCCGAGAAATTCAGCAAGCACCGGAATGCCGTTTGACTGCCCTAAGCTAAGCGGGACAGTGACATCCAAATCCTGAATGGACGGCGCTACAGCAGCCCGAGACACGGCTCCCCAGAGTGCAAACGGAGACTTCGGCGTCCAAATAAGACGCGCACTCGGCTGAACTTGAAAGCCGGCCAGGGTGCCCTGCTGAAGCTTAGTTCCAAGCGTGAATGTCAGGCGATTGGGTACAAGCGCGACATCATCCTGGATAAAGCCGTCGAGCAGGTAGTTGCGATAAAGGTCGAGTCCTGTGAGAGGCTGACCTTTGGACACGATGTGGTCCGACGTGTACCGGACTTCCGAGCCCCAAACGAGATCGTTGCGCGACCCCGGCCGTATGTGGTCTTGCACGTCGAAGTCGAGTGCCCGGGTACGGGCGTAGCTGCCCAGCTCCTGCCGGGACTGGTCGTCAAAATACGCCTGAAACGCAGCGTCATGCGTTTTGCCGGCATGCTCCCACCGGCTGAGCAGGTAGCCGCCCGCGATCGATCCCTTGTCCTCATTATTCGGCCCGATAGGAAAATTCAGCCCCGCTCGCGCGGTCTGCTTAACGTGTCCGCCGTACAAGTCGCCGCTTGCGAGTACCAGATCTGACCAGCTTCTTTGCCAGTCCAGGCGTCCGCCCGTGCGTAGGATGCCTTCGCCGTCGTAGGCCCGCTGCCCATCGCTTGCGACGAAGGGTTCACGGTTGATGGCGCTGGCGTAGGCGCTGTACTGCGCTCGGTCTCCTAGAGTGCCGCCGTAGCGCGCGAACCCTTTTTCAGTGGTTCGCCCCGCTTGGGTCGTAGCAGCTTCGCCCTGGATGCTGCGCGCCCGGCGCGTGATGATGTTGATGACCCCGTTCGCCGCATCCGCACCCCAGACCGCCGCACCGGGGCCGCGGATAACCTCGATGCGCTCTATGTTCGAAAGCGGCAGATCGATCTGGTCCCAAGGTACGCCGGAGTAAATCTCGGAATAAACAGTGCGCCCGTCAATAAGCACCAGGAGCTTGTCCGCGTAGATGCTGTTGAAGCCGCGGGCGCTGATGGCCCAAGTCGACGCGTTGATCTGGGCGACCTGCAGGCCCGGCACGAGACGCAGCAGCTCAGGAATGCTCGTGAACGAGCTGCGCTCGATTTCGTCGCGGGAGATGACGTAGACCGCACCGGGCGTGTTCCACAAAGTGCTGTTCCTACGGGCAAATGTGCTGACCTGGACAGTGGTCTGCGTCAGGGTTTCGAGGCTTGCCTGACCGAGGTCCGCGTCGGGCTGCTGAGCTGCTGACAGATCCGGAAAGCTTAAAGCCGTAAGTAAAAAAGCGAAAGTGAAAGCGTTGTAGTTTGGCTGCATTAGGCCGGCTCCGCCGCGAGCTCCGGCATCGTGAAAAGAGCAGTGCGGTCGTAAACTCGCTGATCCTTGGGTTTTCGCTCTGCCGTGAGCAGCTCACGCATGGCCTCAGCGCTGACCGGTTTTGAGTAAAAGTAGCCTTGCCCCAAGCGGCAGCCGAGCTGCTGGAGGAGAACGCTTACGGGTGCATTGTCGATGCCCTCAGCCACGACTTCGAGGCCGAGATTGTCCGCCATGGCAAGAATGGTGTGGACGAGCTCATTTGTTGAGGGTTCTTTGGGATCCAGGCTCTGCGTGAAGTAGCGATCGATCTTGATGAAGTCGAACGGCAGCTCCTTCAGGTAGCGCAGGGAGGAGTAGCCGGTTCCGAAATCGTCGATTTCCAGGCTGACGCCCAGAGCTTTCAGCTCATGCAGCACCGTGCGGGCCGCCTCGAAGTTCTCGAACAGGGCGCTTTCCGTAACCTCCAAATGAAGTGCTGCGGGCGGAAAGCCGGTTTCTTTAAGTACCCTCCGCACACTGCCCACCAAATCCGGCTGCTTGAACTCGTGAGGGGACAAGTTGACAGAAAGCTCCAAATCCGGCTTTTCCGGCAAGGACATCTGCCACGCGCGGATCTGCTCGCAGGCGTGACGCAGCACCCAGGCACCCATGCCGACGATGGCACCGGTTTCCTCGGCAAGCGGGATAAAGGAGTTCGGCTGCAAGCAGCCCCGCTCGGGATGCCTCCAACGTAAAAGAGCCTCGACGCCGCGGATCCGCCCGGACGCGAGGTCCACCTTGGAT
>CAXTUV010000175.1:0-6841 GCA_964247445.1 uncultured Acidobacteriaceae bacterium
GCCCCGGGTCGGCCGAGCGCGGCGGCGAGCTCGGAGTACGTGCGGGTTTCACCGCGCGGAACTTGCCGCAGGGCCTGCCAGACCTGCTCTTGGAAAGCGGTGGCGCGCAAGTCGAGCGCGAACTCCGGCGCTGCCCCCTCTAGGCCGGCAAAGATTTGGCGGGACGTCGCGGCGAGCTTCGGTTGTTCCTGTAGCTCGGCTTTGCGGAACCGCTTTTGGAGCTCGGCCCGAAGCTCCTCCGGGTTGTTGCCGAGCAGCACCGCGCATAGTCCGCGATCGGTCGAGGCGATCAGCGCGAAGCCCAGGCCGAGCGGCGCGGGCACAACCGCGAAGCCGACCTGCTCACCGGCGACTCGGACCCTAAGCTGCTTGCGCGGGATGTTGCGCGGCTTCGCGGTCCGTGATTCGTCTGCGAGGGTTCCGATCATGGGCATGCTCCGTGGCTCAGGCAGTCTGTTCCAAAACGGGAAGGGCTTGCAAGAATCTTCTGAGCAGCCCTGAACAGTTTTGCCGGAAAAGCCGATAACAGGGGTGTCGCGCGAGGTACCCGGGGAAAACCAGCCTCGCAGGTGCGATCCAGGCGCGACCCGCTTTCGGACGAGCGAGAAGCGGGCCTCAAAACAATCCGGCCTGTTGGGCCTTGCGCGGCCCAACTAGGCCGAAGTGCTGGTAGGCGAGGCGGGTGGCAATGCGCCCGCGCGGCGTGCGGTCCAGGAAACCGATCTGGATCAGGAACGGTTCGTAGATTTCTTCAAGGGCGTCCTCGTCTTCGGAAAGGGTGGCAGCCAGGGTATTCAGGCCGACGGGTCCGCCGTCGTACTTGTCGATAATCGTGAGCAGGATACGCCGGTCGAGCTCGTCGAAGCCGTGCGCGTCCACCTCCAACATCTCCAGGGCATCGCAAGCGGCTTTGCGGTCGATCGCACCCGTCCCGCGCACCTCCGCGAAGTCGCGCACCCGGCGCAGCAGGCGGTTCGCGATGCGCGGCGTCCCGCGCGAGCGGACCGCTATCTCGGCCGCCCCGTCTCGATCAATGGGGATGCCAAGCACCTCGGCGGAGCGCTCGACCACGAACCGGAGCTCGTCCTCCACGTAGTAATCGAGCCTTAGAAGGATGCCGAACCGCGAGCGCAGGGGCGAGGAAAGGAGACCCGGGCGGGTGGTAGCCGCAACAAAGGTAAATGGCTTGATGTCCATCACATGGGTGCGCGCGCCTGGGCCTTGCCCGATGATGATGTCGAGCTTGTAATCCTCAAGCGCGGTATACAGCTTCTCTTCGAGGACCGGCTGCAGCCGGTGAATCTCGTCGAGAAACAGCACCTGGCGCTCGCGGATATTGGTCAGGATTGCTGTCAAATCCCCTTGGATTTGCAGCGCCGGCCCGGACGTTTGCTGGAACTGCGCGTCCAGCTCGTTCGCGATGATGGACGCAAGCGTGGTCTTGCCCAGCCCCGGCGGACCGAAGAGGAGCACATGGTCCAGCGCCTCGCCGCGCGCCCGAGCAGCTTCGAGGGCAATCGCGAGCTGCTGCTTGGCCCGTCCCTGTCCGATAAACTCGCGCAGCAGGCGCGGCCGTAACTTCAGTTCAAACGAGCCTTCCTCGTCCGCACGCGCCGCGGACACGAGGCGTGCCGGATTGTCACCGTAGGAGGCCATCTGCTCAAGTTTACCCGCCTACGGCGTAGCCGGATCATGTCCAGGCACGTGCTGGACCGGAAGATAGATGCGCAGCATGTACGCGGGCACGCCGGTTTCGGGCAATACCTGTAGAACCGTTGCTGCATCCAGCCACTGGACCTGACCTGCGGAAATCATTCCTGGTCTTCTCGACGACGGGACGCCTTCCTTGGCCGTTACGATAGCAGCGTCCGTAAAGGCCGCCAGGAGCGATGGCGCGGCAGAAGGGTGAAAGTAGTAACTGCTGTTGCTGCCGACACATACCAGCCGTTCAATCTTCAGTGCCGGTGAGTCGACTTCTTCTTTGTCCAGCGGCGATGTAAGTGCCTCCGGCGCATCGCCTCGAAACGGCTTCACGCCCCCGAGCGGCACCTGCTTCAATTCCACCCGCAGGCAGTCCGCGCTTGTCCCGCCCAGGTTCTCGACTGAGTGCCGCTCGCGCCGACCCGGGCTCACCCGGAACGCCCCTGCCTTGATCGGCGGCCGCGTCGCGGTAAAGGGAGGCTGTTCATCGTGGATGAACCGCACCGGCGGCGAATCGCTCAGGTAAACGTAAACGGTCGGGTACGCGGAGTGATCATGGACCCCGACCTTTTCATGCGGTCCGTAATGGACGCGGATCACCGAAACGGCGTCGTTCTCCAATACCACTCGGTAGTTCTGGGGAAACGCCTTAACCGGATCCTGGGCACCCGCAGGCCGCACCACGGCAAGCACTGCGAGCAAAAGTCCGCACCGGCGGAGGAGGTTGAGAACATGCATCGCTTCAGGTCACCGTTGAGGCAGAGTGTACTCGAAGTCGTACGAGTGCTGCCCTTGAGCGACAGTCAGGGTGGACGTCCCTGCGAGTCCAGCTAATCGCGCCCAAATCGGATGCCGTCGCCCTCACTCGCGCGGAGGCGAAGGGCTTCTCTCCCCAACACGGCACCACGCCGGAAAGCAATAAGCCTGGAATCCACGCCTATGGCTTACGCAATCCACAGTTGCAACGAGGACAATGGCTTAAAAAGCGCCTCTGAAGAAGCGCACAGAGTTGATCTACACCCCAGTCCGCACATTCTCGCGGGGGGCTGCCCAAGTACCCCAAATGATGCAGATAGGATGGAGTATGAGCAGGGCGTAGCCCAGTGTCAGCACGCCGAGTACCAGGTAAAGCGCGCCCATGATGATCGCGCCGATGCCGGTGCTGTAAAGCATCCCGAACGGTCCCAGCAGGGCGGTCAGGACCAGGGCCAAGATAATACTTTTGCGTTCCTTCATCGGTTGGGCCCTCCACAAGCCGTAAAGGGAGGAAGATGGCCGGGCGCATCCGGCGGTTGCCGCCCCTGGTAAACTGCGAATTCCGCTTATGACCCCGCTGAAAGCCGTCCGCGGCACGCGCGACCTGCTGCCGCCTGAAACCGAGCTTTGGAACCGCGTCGAGGCCGCCGCCCGGCGCGTATTCGCGCGGTACAACTTCGGTGAAATCCGCACGCCTGTTTTCGAGGACACTCAGCTGTTCGCCCGCGGCATCGGCGAGGAGACCGATGTGGTTTCGAAAGAAATGTACACCTGGGAAGACCGCGCGCGGGCGGCCAGCGAAAAGGCGCAGTCGCTCACCCTGCGCCCCGAAAACACGGCCGGCGTCGTCCGCGCCTATATCGAGCACACGCTGGGCGACGCGGGCTTGCTCAGAAAGCTCTACTACATCGGCCCGCAGTTCCGGCGCGAGCGCCCGCAAAAAGGTCGCTACCGGCAGTTTTGGCAGATCGGCGCGGAGGTGCTGGGGCCGCCGTCCGCCGGGTCGGAGTCGCCGGTGCGCGATGCGGAAGTACTCGAGATGCTGGCGTCCTTCTTGGACGAAGTCGGGATCCAGGGTTGGCGCCTGGCGGTCAATTCGGTCGGCTCGTCGGCGGACCGGCCGCGTTACGTCGAGGCCCTACGGACGGCATTGAAAGACGTAGCCCCGACGCTTTGCGAGAACTGCCAACGCCGCGCGGAGACCAACCCGCTGCGCGTGCTCGACTGCAAAGTACCCGAGGATCAGGAAGCAATCAACACTTTGCCGAAGATCGCTGACTATCTTGACGAGGCTTCCACCGCGCACTTCCGGGCGGTTCTCTCAGCTCTTGATGCCTGCGGCGTGCCTTACACAGTGGACCCGCGGCTGGTGCGCGGCCTTGACTACTACACCCGCACCACTTTCGAGTTCACTCACTCAGCCGGTTTGGGCACGCAAAACGCGCTGCTCGGCGGCGGCCGATATGACGGCTTGTCGGAAATGCTGGGCGGCCCGCGCGCGCCGGGCATCGGCTTTGCAATCGGCGCGGACCGGCTTGTCATCACCCTACAGTCGCAGGCTTCGGTTCTTCCTGCGGAGAAGGCCGACGTTTACATCGCCCCCGTGGGCGAAGCGCAAAACGCCTCGGCACTCCTGCTCGCCCGCGAACTGCGCGCCGCGGGGTTGCGGGTTGAGTTGGGTGACGGTGGATTCCGCGTGAAAAAGTCCTTCGAGCTCGCCGACAAGCTCGCGCACCGCATCGCCCTGCTCGGTGAGAATGAGGTGGCGCAAGGGACGGTGACGGTGAAGGAGTTCGCGACGGGGGAGCAGCGCAAGTTAGCGCGGGGGGAGCTGGCGGCTGAGCTCAACGCGAGTTGACCGCTCATGCAGCACTAGGCGGTTAGAACTCCGCTTCCGGAACAGCGGTGCCAAGTATTGACCTGCTTACCTTGAAACGCTGACGAAAATAGCGATTCAGCGGCTCGGTGAAATGTACCGCTATGAACCACCCAACTAAGCAGGCGATTGTAAACACGGCCAAGAAAATAACAGGGACGCCGCCCAGCGGTTTGCCCGCATGAACGAAGATTGAGAAAACACCGATTACGATAAACATGTGCGTGAGGTAAGTTTCATAACTGCATTCACCCAGCACTCGCAAGGGCTTCAAGATTCGAGGTGCCTGCCATTCGGATTGCACCGCGAATACAATCGTGAAAGCGGCACCGACGGCAAGGATAGTCATATTCAGTCCATTTCGCCCGAGTCCCCAAGAGTACGCCGTAACGGAACAGCCTAAGCTGAAGGCGAGCAGGGCCGCTCCGCTGCAACCGCACAGCTTCTTTGCGAAACTGGTAAGCCGCCTGCCGGAGATGGCGATTGCGGTAAGACAGCCCAAGGCGATAGCGTCCATGCCGCCTAAGTAGGAGTACTCCCTCCAAACCGGATTGTGATTGAACGCCTTCGCGCGAGCGAACGGCCCCACGATAATAAACACTGACAGCAGTAGGAATAGTAGCTTCTTCGCGGGCAAGCTCCTGGCTACTACAGGAAAGAACAGATAGAACATTTCTTCCACGGATAACGACCAGAGAATGTCCCAGCTACCGGGAAGGTAGCCCCGCGTGGCTTCAAGCAGGTTTATATGGAAGGTAAGCGCGGCGAACAACGCACTGCCCAGCCCTCCCGTTTCGCGATGCACGATAAATCCGGGAACATGCGCCAGATGGAGCGCGCTGAGAGCAAGCAGCAAGGCGAGGAGTAAGGGGGCGATTCGCGCCAAGCGAAGCAGGTAGAACTCTCTTGGTGATAGCTCACCCGGAGTTCGCCACCGACGTATGCTCGTGGATGTAATCAGAAATCCGGATACCACGAAGAATATCTGCACCCCGAACTGACCGTTCCAGCCGATGGTGTAAGCAAGCTGCTCGGGCCACCTCTTGGTGTAGGCGACCCCGGCAAACAGCAACTGGAGATGAATGTGATTCGCGAGGACAAAAAGGATGGACAGTCCTCGCAAAAGATCGATGCCGTCAACCCGCTGCAGCTCTCTTGCCACGCTAACTGCTGTCGATCCACCTATATCATCCTTCACCGGTTCCTCGTTCGCTGACGCGGAAATTCAACTCTACCGCACGGAAGCGATGCCGGTACCCACAAAAAGACAGTATGCTCAGCCGTAGAATCAGAATAAGCCTCACCACCTCTCCTATGGCCCTCAGGAGCGTCCATGGACTCCCCGAACTACCTCCCCTACACCCCGGACCTGGAAATCGTCGCTCCCGATGAGCACGTCACCTTTGACGAGATTTCGCGGGTTATGCAGCACATCACTCGCCACATGGCCGCGCGGTACCGCCATGCGTACCGGCCTGTGCATGCCAAGTCGCATGGGGTGCTTGTGGGGACGCTCGACGTGCTGCAGGGTTTGCCGGAGCCGCTCGCGCAAGGTTTGTTCGCGCGGCCCGCCGCTTACCCGGTTGTCATGCGTATCTCGACAAATCCGGGAGATATGCTCGCCGATACCATCTCCAGCCCGCGCGGGCTTGCGCTCAAGGTGCTCAACGTGCCGGGCGCAAAGGTCGCCAACCACGCCGGCGGTACGACCCAGGACTTCGTGTGCATCAACATTGACGCCCTCCCCACGCGCGACCCGAAAGCATTTCTCGCGCAGGTAGAGGCATTCGACAAGGTTCTCGACACGCCCGAGGCGGTCAAGCACGCCGTGTCCGCCGCCGCCCGCGCGGCGAACACGGCGCTCAAGGCCGTGCACCTGCCGTCGGCGACGCTGGAAGGCATCGGCGCATCCGCGACGCATATGCTTGGGGAAACCTTCACGACCGTATCCCCGCTGCGCTACGGCCGGTATGTCGCAAAGCTTGCATTCATGCCCGGGTCGGACAGCCTGAGGAAGCTCACGGGCCAGGCCATCGACCTCGGGGCGGACTACAACGCGCTCGCCGAGCTTATCAAGCACTTCTTCCGGCACGAAACCGCCGTGTGGGAAGTGAAGGCGCAGCTCGCGCTCGCCCCTGAACGGCCCGGCGTTGAAGATTTTCCGATCGAAGCCGCCGACATCAAATGGCCGGTCGAGAAAAGCCCGTGGCAGACCGTGGCGCGAATCACGGCCCCGCCGCAGGATTCCTACTCCGATCCGCGCCAACTTTTCGTGGACGAACGGCTTTCCTTTACGCCGTGGCATGCGCTCGAAGCGCACCGGCCCTTGGGCGGCATCATGCGGTCGCGGCTGAAAGCCTACGAGGAGGCCGCCAAGTACAGGGCGCAGCGCAACGAACGCGAGCGCGCCGAACCGGCGGATATCGCTGAGGTGCCGGCCTGAGCCGGTTGAGCCCCCGCCCCCCGGGGCGCAGGGCGACGGGGGTCCCCCTGCCATAGGCGGGGAAG
>CAXTUV010000176.1:0-6841 GCA_964247445.1 uncultured Acidobacteriaceae bacterium
GGAGCTCTCGCCGCCCGTGGGCGTCACCGCCGCAGGCCGGCCGTTGCCGCCCTCGTCATGGTTCCACCCGGCCAACAGCGGGACCGCATTCTGCTTGCCCTGCGTGAACGTGCGCAAGGGCGGCTCGGTCACGAACAGCCCGTCGATCCCGGGCCCAAAGTTGTGGCCGGGCGTCCCGGGCGGGTAAGCCGCTTCCAGCAGCTGCGCGGCCGGCAGCGCCCGCAGCGCTGCGAGGTCGGTTGCGTGCAGGTTGGTGCGCGCCCAGTCCGCGTCCTTCGGTGCCTGCTCGGCCGCGGGCCGGTACCGCAGGCCACCTCCGGGAGGGCCGCCGAAGGCACCCCCGCTCTCCCCGATAGCCCGCTGAAACAGCCCCGAGGCCAGCGGCGAAGCCATCAGCGAGCTCACGGCGAACGAGCCCGCGCTCTCACCAAAGACGGTGACGTTCGCAGGGTCGCCCCCGAATGCGGCGATGTTCACCTTGACCCATTGCAAAGCCGCGACCGCGTCGAGCAGCCCGTAGTTCCCAGCGGCGTGCACGGGCGACTCCGCGATGAGGTCAGGATGCGTGAAGAAGCCGAAGATGCCCTCGCGGTAGTTGAACGAAACCACCACCACGCCCTTGGTCGCGAGATACGCCCCATCCTGGCGCGGTTCGGAGGTCGAACCGGTGACGAAACCTCCGCCGTAGATCCACACCATCACCGGCAACTTGCTTGCGGAACCAGCTGAGGATGGCGTCCATACATTCAGCGATAAGCAGTCCTCGCTCGCGCCCGGGTCGCGAAAAAACATGTCGTCGAACAGGTGCGGCTGCATGCACCGCATGCCGAATGCTGTCACCTCGCGCACCCCGGTCCACTTCGCGGGTGGCGCAGGCGGTCGCCACCGCAAGGAACCAATAGGTGGCGCGGCATACGGCAGGCCCAGGAACGCCCGCACCGAGCCGCCTTTCGTATCGACTGATTTCCCGCGCACCGACCCCGCCGGGGCCTGAACCACGGGCGGCGCAAGCGCGGTCCGGCTCGTGACCTCCGACGGCACCACCTGCGCCGTCATACCCAGCAACACTCCGAGAAGCCCGATCATCGCGCGGCCAGTGTACTCCCATGTACCCGCCCCGCGCGCGCCGGGGCTCCCCCGCTACACTCGTGTTCATGGACAAGTTCGTCATCCGCGGCGGCAACCCGCTGCTCGGCTCCGTGCGCATCAGCGGCGCGAAAAACTCCGCCCTGCCCTGCATGGCCGCCGCCATCCTCACCCCCGAGGAGGTCGTGCTCGAAAATATCCCGCAGGTGCACGACATTGAAACCGAGCGCAAGCTGCTCACCTCCATGGGTGCCGAGGTCGAGCTGGGCTACGGGCGCGCGCAGCACCGCACCACCATCTGCTGCGCCGTGCTGTCCGACCCTGTCGCGAAGTACGAGATCGTGAAGACCATGCGCGCGTCCTCGCTGGTGCTGGGCCCGCTCGTGGCCCGCGCAGGCGTGGCCCGGGTCGCGATGCCCGGCGGCTGCGCGATCGGCGGGCGGCCCATCGACTTGCACATCAAGGGCCTGGAGAAAATGGGCGCGAAAATCTCCTACGAGCACGGCTACATTGAGGCCCGCGCCGAGCGGCTGCGCGGGACGGAAATCCTGTTCGACAAGATCACCGTTACCGGTACCGAAGATTTGCTGATGGCCGCGGTGTTGGCCGAGGGCGAAAGCCTGTTTGAGAACTGCGCCTGCGAACCCGAAGTGGTCGACCTGGCGGCGATGCTCACCGGCATGGGCGCGCAGATCGAGGGCGCGGGTACGCCCACCATCCGCATCAAGGGGGTCGAGAAGCTCCATGGCGTACGCCATCGCATCAACCCCGACCGCATCGAAGCGGGCACGTTTCTGATCGCGGGAGCAATCTCAGGCGGCGACATGCAGGTGACCAACTGCAACCCGGCGCACCTGGGCGCGGTCATCCGCAAGCTCGAAGACGCCGGGGCGCGCATCGAGATCACAGGCAAGGACCAGATTCGCGTCCGCTCCGAGGGCGAGCTGCGCGCCACCGACGTAAGCACGCAGGAGTACCCGGGCTTCCCGACCGACATGCAGGCGCAGTACATGGCGCTGGCCACGCAGTCTGAGGGCACCTCGCTCGTGACCGAAAACATCTTCGAGAACCGCTTCATGCATGTCGGCGAGCTGCTGCGGATGGGGGCCAACATCAAGGTCGACGGCCGAACCGCGACGGTCACGGGCAAGACTCCGCTTTCCGCTGCGGCGGTGATGTGCTCGGACCTGCGGGCCTCGGCCTCGCTCGTGCTGGCGGCGCTGGTAGCCGACGGAGAGTCGATCCTGGACCGCGTGTACCACATGGATCGCGGCTACGAGCACATTGAGGAAACGCTGCGCGGGGTGGGCGCGCAGATTCGGCGCATGGGTAAGGTGTTCGGCTAAGCTATGGCCGGGATGGAACCGACGAACGAAATGCTGAGAACGCACCTGGTCGAGCTGCTGGAAGGCAAAAGCGCCCACCTCAATATGGACGCCGTGTTCGAAGGCATCCGCGACGAGGAATGGGCCGCGAAACCCACCGGCGCGCCGCACAGCCTATGGCAGCTGGTCGAGCACATGC
Source organism: uncultured Acidobacteriaceae bacterium (assembly GCA_964247445.1). Classification (GTDB taxonomy): domain Bacteria; phylum Acidobacteriota; class Terriglobia; order Terriglobales; family Acidobacteriaceae; genus EB88. The sequence goes on from CAXTUV010000176.1 coordinate 2,611, forward strand.
GCATTGCGCTCGATGACCTCGTCGTGTTCTCAAACGACCCGGCCTACCGGGCCCCGCAATGGCCGGAGGATTACTGGCCGAACAACGCCGCGCCGCCGAGCCCGGAAGCCGCCCGGGAATCCTTGGAAGGCCTGCGCGCAGCGAACCGCAGAATGATCGCGCTCGTCCAAGCGCCGGAAACCGACCTGTTCGCCCGCATCCCATGGGGCGACGGCCAGACCATCCTGCGCGAAGCCATGCTCGCCGCCGACCACAACAGCTACCACCTGGGCCAAGCGGTGCTGCTGCGCAAACTGCCGGCGCGGTAGGGCCGTGGACACCCGGTGTGGTTTCCTTTACGTGGAAAGCAGGTGTGCCGCCGAGCTCCCCGACCCGTAATTTTTGATTGAGGCGAAACTGTTGCTGCTCCCCAACCCGACCCGGCCTTCCCGACAAAATCAGGTTCTGGCACTCTATTTCCTGTATGCCGCGCTCGCGACGGTTGCCTATGCCGTGGGCATGGCGCACTACTTCAACCGGCTGCACGATTGGGCGCTTGAAGATTGGCTGCTCAACTACTCCGGCGGTTTTGTGCGGCGCGGTCTCACCGGGTCCGTCGCGCTTGCACTCGGGTATGGCCTGCACATCGCCCCCGCATGGCCGGCGGCGGCGGCGCAGCTGCTTTGCTATGGTGCCATCCTGTGGAGCGCTTGGCGGCTGCTGCGCGTCCGAGCCGAACACAGCCCTTGGACTTGAGCGCTGATCCTTTCGCCGGCCACCTTTACCTTCCAGCTTCTCGACCACGTCGGCGGCTTCCGCAAGGAGGTCTTGTTCTTCGCCGGACTCGGCATCCTGCTCGTCTTGCTGCGCCGCCTGGTCAAAACGTGGGCAGTTTCGCTTTCGCTCTCAGTTTGGCTCCCGTTTCTGGTGCTCGCGCACGAGAGCACATTTTTTTATCTCGGCTATTACGCGGCAGCCGTTCTGCTGTACGAGCGGCACCGCTCGCCCGAGGGCTCTCTCAGCCGCAGCATCCGTGTTCTAGCCATGCCGCTCCTGCTGTCCGCGCTCGCCATGGCCGCTGTCTCTCTCCACCCCGGCAATCGCGCCACGGCCGCGGCGGTTTGCGAGTCGGTCGAGCACACCACCCTCAACCATTGCGGCGAGGGTATCCGCTACTTGGGCTTTACCCCGGCGGAGGCCCGCGCAGACGCGGTTGCTTCCTTCCGCAAGTACAACTACCCATTGATTTACGCGATCCTCGGTTCGCTTGCGCTCGCGCCGATTTTTATCCTGCTGCGTGCCGGGCTGCAGCATACGGCGACACGCGGGGACGCCCGCATTCTCACAACTGTCCTCATCGCAACATGCGTGGTGTCGCTGCCGCTTTATCTGTTCGCGGTGGACTGGGGTCGCTGGATTTATATGAACGTCCTCTCGCTGACGCTGCTCTTGTTCGCGCTCGACTGGGATTATCGGGGCGTTCGCCTGCCAGGGCGGGATGCGCTGCGGCACGGCATTGGACGGGCACTGCCGGCGGCTCTTGTTCTGCTTGGCTACGCTACGCTTTGGAGCCTGCCGCACCTGCCGATCTTCGGACAGTTCTACGGGTACGCGCAGCGGGTCGATCATTCCAAGCTGTTCCGCAGGTATGTGCTGCACCGCGGCCCGCTCAGCGCGCCTGCACCGGCTCTCGATTCGCCAGGTATCGCACGAAGATAACAGCCGAGAAACAGGCCGCGATCGCATTCCATTCCGACCAGACGCGGGTCTCGTACCAGATGCCGAAGACGGCGGAAACCGCGACGCCTGGGAGCGCGCCCAGCAGCAACGCCTGCTCGGACCGGCCCAGCAGACCCCGCCAAACCAGCAGCGGCAGCCAAAGAAAGCCGACCACACTGGCCAGCTGCGGGATGTGTTTCGGTTGGCTGAAGGTATGGAAGTCCTGGTGGTAGTGCAAACCCACATCGGTCGGGTTCGCGCGAAAGGTGTGCGCGATCAGCAGATACACCGCCAGCCAGAACACGGACAGCCCTCCAGCCCAAGCCGCGTAGCGCCGCAGCTTGCCTCGGCTGTAGCCGACCGCCAGGACACACGGCACCAGGTACACCGCTGTTTCGCGCGTCGCGCAGTCAACGGCAAAGACAAGGCAGAGCGGCAACCAAGACTCGGCAAGCAGCGCGAGCAAGGCGGCGGTGAACAAGGCGGCATGCGGCAGATCGTAGGGATACCAAAGATTGGTGTCGGCGCGCGCCGCGTAGGAAGCATAAAGCACGGCCAGGAACAGCGCGGGCGGAAGCCACCACAGGTCCCGGAAGCGCTGCCACCCGAACCGTCCGGTCATCCAAACCATGGAGAAGAGGCAAGCTGCCCCGACCGCAAACGACGCGACTTTCTCGGGCGAAAATGGTTCCAGCAGGACCGGAACGGGATTGCCTTCCTTGTAGGCGAGGTCGCTGCCGAGCCGGTTCATCCAAGCGCTGCCGTGCGCCCATTTCAGGACCGGCATCATGGACACCCGGCCCTGAAACGGCATTTCGCCCGTGCCATTTTCATATGCGACAAGGTCGATGTAGCTGACGTTGTCGTAAAAGATGCTCTGCGCGCAGTGGTATGAAGCTAAAGCAAGCAGCAGGACGACCCACCAGTTTTGCCTCCACTCGAAATGCTGGGCCTGCAAAGACTCGTCTCCGGCGCGGCTGCGCTGCTTTCCACGGCTACGCTATCATGCGGACGGCGCGGGCCTACTCCCAGCTCACAGCTAAATGCCAGCGCAGCCCTCGGCTCGCGCTTTTCTCAAGAACACGCCGATAGGAGCCAAGCTCCTCAATCAGCACGGCGGTTGTCGGGCCGAAACTCAAAGGGTTGCGCGCAACGTGCTCGTACAGCGCGCGCACAGTCAGGAGACCCTCGCTCGGAGTGAACCATTGCGGCTCCGGCAGGGTTTGCGTCCAGGCGGGGTCGCCCGCGCCCTGCTCCAGCAGCGCGGCCATGGAGTTGCGGTCGGCGGAGAAGAAATCGAGCAGCGGCGGGACGCCAAGCTCGCGGGCCAGCTCCTCGAGGTCGGCTTCGTGGCGAGCCAGGGCGTGCCCATTCACGAAAGTGTCGAAGCCGGGGTCCTCGCCCTCCACCACGATGTAAAAGCAAGCGCTCACTTCCTGAATTGGACGCGCAAGTGGGAGGCGGAGTCACGGACTTCCTTGGAAAAGACGGCTTGGCGAGTCCTGATCGTCATTCTTTTGCCATAAAACGCTCCAAGCGCAGGCAAGCAGCGCAGCGGCGGCCAGAAGCACGGAGGCAGGCACACGAGCCCGGACCAGCGCGGCGCTTTCGCCTACGGTGAAAAGCAGCTGTAGCCATTGCCCCACGGCAACCTGCGCCGGGGTGAAAGGGCCGCGCATCAGCAGCGTAAACAGCCCGGCATAGGGCAGCGCCGTACCGAGCAAACCCGCCAGCGCCGCGGCCGCCCACCCTTCGCTCGAAAGGGTGAGCCGTGGCGACCGGTCTAGGAATGTGCCGGCAAGCTCAAGCCCGACGGCGGCATAGGCGCAGGCGGCAGCCAGGAGCGGCCTCACAGCAGCCTCACGGCAACGATTGAAAAGAAAGCGGAGCGCCCCCGCCTGCATCAGCACCGCAACAAATACACAAATTGCCCACCCGAGCTTCGCCGGGGTCAACGGAACAGACCCATTCAGCAGAACCAGCACACACGCGGGCGCGGCTGCCATTGCGGGGGTCCATGCGCCTGCCGGCACCCCAAGCAGAAGCGGCATAAGGCTGTACAGGAGCGGGGTCCAGCCGCCGATGCCATGTCTGCCGGCAACAATCAGCAGCGCTTGGGGTCCGGCAAGCAGCGCGACTCCAAGCAGGGGTGCTGCGCCGGATGGGGCGGGTCTTTGCATTTTTCGGAACGGCACTGAAGCTGAGAACAAAGCGATTGCGGCGATGCCGAACAAGAGCGCACCCGCCGTGAATGGCTGCGCCGCGCCCGCGAGCGTGGGCCCCAGCAGCCATAGGGAGCCCCACAGAAGGCTGATGCCGGTGAGAATGCCGATGGCGCGGAGGCGATTCAGGCGGCTGCTCCGCTCTGCGGCGCTTGCGCTTCTTGGTCGCGCGAAAAGAAAAGGCCGCGCGTCAGCGCGGCCTTTTCACCAGATGCGGGCAAGCTAGCGAGCTCCGCCGCCCTGCCCGGGACCGCGACCAGGTCCGCCGGGACGACGCCCGCGCCCGCGGCGACGCCGTTGGCCGGCACCGG
>CAXTUV010000177.1:0-308 GCA_964247445.1 uncultured Acidobacteriaceae bacterium
GGTTCCCCGCCCCGGCCTGCTTGTGATTTCAAACTCCGACTCCGCGCCATAGAGCACTTCTAGCCGCTCGCGTACGTTGCGCATGCCGATGCCGTTGCCCTCGTGGCTGAGCACGCCGGTGCGCAGGGCGCGCTCGGGGGCGATGCCGACCCCGTCGTCCTCGACCTCGATGACCAGCTTGCCCCGTTCCAGGCGTGATCTCAACGTGTTCGTTCCGCCGGAGATGCGCGGCTCCAGCCCGTGCTTGAGCGAGTGCTCACCCAGCGGCTGCTGCAGGAGCAACTCGCCGATCCCACAATCCAGCTTGC
>CAXTUV010000177.1:318-6840 GCA_964247445.1 uncultured Acidobacteriaceae bacterium
AACCCGTTCTTGATCGAGTTCTCAACCAGCGGCTGGAGCTGCATGCTCGGCACAGGCAGCTCCAGCGTACCCGGGTCGATTTCCTTCACCACGCGCAGCTTATCCGCCCCGAAGCGCACGACTTCAATGCCGAGGTAATCGTCGGTAAAGGTGAGCTCGTCGCGAAAAGGCACATAGGAGTCGTGGTCCTTAAGCAGCGCCCGCAGGATGGATGCGAGCTTCACGATCAGCTCGCGCGCCTGCTCGGGCCGGATGCGGACCAGGGTCGCGATGGAGTTAAGCGTGTTGAACAGGAAGTGCGGGTTGATCTGCCGCTGCAAGGCATCCAGTCGGGCTTCCAGGAGCAGGCGCTTTTGCTCTTCGAGCTTGAGCTCGATGCGGATGGCATTCCAAATTTTCAGTGGGAGGCCGACCACCATCGCGGCCCCGATCCAGATGCAGATCCGTATCCCCCACTGCGGGCTGTGCAGCGCGAACAGCTGGCGCGGCGCGGCTCCGTGGAGCCACTCGCGCGCTACCTCCAGCGTCACGATCAGCACCAAGAGTAAAATTTGCCGGTCTACCCGCGGCTGCCGCACATTACGCCGAAACCAACGGTAGATGCTCAGGTCGACAAAGGGGGAAAAAGACCACACCTCTTCCGGCTCCGCCGAACGCGCGAATACACCCGCGATCAGCGCGACCAGCAGCAGAAACTGCAGCGTGAGCAGCTCGCCGTGGAGTACGTCGGGCGCGGCGAGCAAAGCCGCGCCGAACATCGCGGAAAATGGACCGAGCAGCACACCGAGTAGAACCGTCGTTTCAAAAGCGATATCGGCGGCATAGAAGTTCGGTACGGTGGTGCGGATCCAAACGCCGAGCGCGAGCGGCACGCACAGCATCAGCACCAGGCGCAGTTTCTGGGCGGACCGGCGGTGGTCGGCGAACAGCACACGCTGGAACTCGCGCGAGCGGCCGAGCGCGCTTGACACAGTGGCCGCCACGCCGAGCTTGATCAGCAGGGTGATGAGGATCAGCTTCGGTTCGAGCACGTCTTTTACTGTAAGCCCGGCTCCGTATAATGAGGCACATGGCCTTGGTGCGCGTAAGCAAAGTCGCCGATACCGCTTTGCCGACCCGCTGGGGCGATTTCCGGATACTCGGCTTTACCGGCGAGCTGACCGGGCACACCCCCTGCGACGAGCGCCACCCGGAAAGACTGGAGGCGCAGGAAGAAGCGGTGGCCCTGGTGATGGGCGACATCCATGCCGCGCCGCCGCTGGTCCGCATCCACTCGCAGTGCCTCACGGGCGACGTGTTCCACTCGCTGCGCTGCGACTGCCGCTTGCAGTTGGAACTCGCGCTGCGTTCCATCGCGGAAATCGGGACAGGCATCATCTTGTATGACCAGCAGGAGGGCCGGGGCATCGGCCTGATGGCGAAGCTGCGGGCCTACGAATTGCAGGAGCGCGGACGCGATACAGTCGAGGCGAATGTAGAGCTGGGCTTCCGCCCGGACTGCCGGGAGTTTGAGCTGCAGGCCGGGATTCTACGGGAACTGGGTGTACCCGCAGTGCGACTGCTCACCAACAACCCTGAAAAGGTCGCGGCGCTGGAGCGGGCAGGGGTGCACGTGGTCGAGCGCATACCGGCTGTCGTGCCGGTGGAGCAAAGCTTTGCACGCTACCTGGGCGTCAAGCGGGACAAGATGGGCCATGTCTTCGCGGCCGAGCCGGTTTGATCAGCCTCGGATCCTAGGGTTCACCAGAAGGTACAGCACATCGGTCAGCAGGTTGACCAACACGTAGGTGAGCCCAACCGCCAACAGGCAGCCCTGCACCAGGGCATAGTCGCGGTTGGAGATCGCCGACACCGTAAGCCGCCCCACCCCGGGCCAGGAGAAGATCATCTCCGTCACAATGGCCCCGGCAAGCAGCGCCCCGAACTGTAGGCCGACCAGCGTAAGGATGGGGATGAGCGCGTTGCGCAGGGCGTGCCGGTACACGACGGTGCGCTCCGGCAAGCCCTTCGCGCGGGCGGTGCGGATGTAATCCTGGCCCAACTCCTCAAGCATGGCTGTGCGGACCATGCGCGTGAGAATGGCGGCCAGCGAAGCACCCATGGTCAGCGCCGGCAGCACGAGGTACGAAGGACCTTCCGCCCCCGAAACAGGGAGCCAACCCAGCCGGATCGAGACCAGCAGGATAAGGATCGGTCCGAGAGCGAAGCTGGGGAAGGAAAGGCCGAATAGGCTGACAACACCCAGGACTTGGTCTTGCCACTTCGACCGATGCAGCGAAGCGGTGATGCCCGCCGGAAGCGCCAGCGCCAAGGCGATGACGAGCGCGGTCACGGTGAGAACGAAGGTGTACGGATACCGCAGCAGGAGCAAGTGCGCGACCGAGTCGTGCAAACGGATGGACGCGCCTAGGTCGCCATGAACCACCCCGCGCCAGTAGTGTGCGTACTGCGCCCAAAGCGGCTGGTCAAGCCCATACTGGTGCCGCAACGCCTGAAGGTCCCCGGCGCGCGCGCCCTCACCGAGCATTTGCTCGACCGGGTCCCCGGGTACAAGATGAATCAGCAGGAAGACAAGCGACACCACAAGCCATACAACGGGAATGGTGTAGAGCATGCGCCAAATAAGGGCGCGCAGGGCGCGGGTCATGGGTGGGATTGTCGCATGAGATGCTCTATGCGGGAGATTGCTCCACCCGTTTGAAGCGAGCAACACCAAGCTTAACTTCTTTCGCGCCTATGACGAAGCTGATTTCTGCTTCCATTCTCCCTAACTCGGAAAGGCTGATGACTTCCCGAAATGAAATCACACCCTGCTTGCGCCCGATCCCAACGAGTACATCCCCTTCTATCGAGTAGCTGATCTCATCGGCAATCGGCGAGCCGGCGACAGGAAAAAAGCCGTCGTCGGGCACTGCATTTAAAGCTACTGTGGTGCTGCCGGTCAGGCGACTTATATGCTCCCGAACTCTGATCCGGTTCCCGTCAAATGCGATCTGTTGTATCCACGATGTTGGAGGCGATGAGATTTGAGAGTCCTGCTCGTCGAAAATCCACTTTCCTTCCAGTGCCTGGATGATATTCATTGCTATACCTGATTAAGACGGACAATGTGCACATCGAAATTAGGATCACCCGAGAGAACCGATATCCAGTCTGAGTAGGCCTCCATGGCTTGGAAAACACAGGCATGTCCCGCGGCTGTCCTATTCGGAGCGGCGGGGGTCAGCGAGGCACCGAAGGCGTTTTCTACCAGGCTCATGATGTACTCGCCCTCATCGACGCCGGCTTTCGCTTCCAAGCGCATTCCAGCTCCGCGCTAAGCTCCACCTGAACCATGGTCACCTCTCCTGAAAGAGCCTAGCAAAGGGTAGATAAGGCGGAAAAGAGTCAGATCGCAATGGCAGCCGAGGCCTTCACCTTCACAGTTTCCACCCGCACCCGGCTGATCCTGCGCCCCTGCATCTCCTGCACCGTGAACCGGTGCCCGTCGTACTCCACCCGCTCGCCGGGCTCGGGGATACGCCCTAACTGAGCCAGCAGGAAGCCGGCTAGGGTTTCCACGCCGGCGTCGCGGGGCAGGGTCCAGCGCATCTGCGTTTCCAGGTCGCGCAGCGTGGTCGCGCCGTCGAGCGTCAGCTGCTCGTTCGCGAGGGGAAGCAGCGGCACCGCGGCGTGCGGCGCGTCGAACTCATCGTCGAGCTCGCCGATCAACTGTTCAATCGCGTCCTCGACGGTCACCAGCCCGACGGTGGAGCCGAACTCGTCGACAACAATCGCCAGGTGGCGGCGGCGTTCCTGAAACTCGACCAGGAGATCAAAAACAGGCTTCGTTTCCGGGACAACGAGCACTTCGCGCAGGATCGACCGCAGCTGCAGCCCTGCCAGCGTCGCGGCCGAACCGGACCCTCCGGCAGCCTGGAAGTGCATCAGCCGCGCGACATCCTTCGCATACACAACGCCGATGATCGCTTCAGGCCCACGCGCGGGATCGTATACCGGGAGGCGCGAGTGCATTTCCTCAGTGATACGGGCCGAAGCCTGCTGCACCAGCATGGAAGCAGGCAGCGAGACAATCCGCTGACGGGGCGTCATGATCTCGCGCGTGGTCACGTCGTTGCCCTCGACGGCACGATGGATCAGCCGCTCCTGAAAGGGCGGCAAGGCCCCGCCTTCGCGCGCCGCGGTCGCGATCAGTTTCAGCTCGTCCGGTGAGTGCACGTTGCGCTCATGCGCGGGCGGCGTGCGGAAAAGCTTCAGGATCAGCGCCGCTGAACGGTTCAGCAGCACCACGCCGGGCCGGGTAAGCCGCATAAACGCGAGCATGGGCGCGGCAACGGCGATGGCCATCTGGTCGCCCCGCCGCAGGGCGAGCGACTTAGGCACAAGCTCGCCGAGAAGCACATGAAAATACGTGACAAGTAAAAACGCCAGGGTTGCCGCAACCAGGTGCGCGTACACGGCAGAGGGCAGGTACGGGACGATAACCGCCTCAAGAGTCGGCTCGCCGATCCAGCCAAGCGCGAGCGAAGCCAAAGTCACCCCAAATTGCACGGCAGGGAGAAAGTCGTCTAATCGGGACTGCAGCCGTTCGACCGAGCGAGCGCCGGGTATTTCGTCAGCCAGCAGCTTTTCCAGCCGCGACCGCCGCATGGAGACCAACGCGAACTCAGCCGCGACAAAAAAGCCGTTCGCGAGAATTAGTGCCGCGATGGCCGCGATACGGATAAAAACAGAGCCGGGCATGAAACCAAGTGTAGAAGCCCGGGTGCGGCGAGGAGGGCGGATGCACTTCTACCGTCTGTTGGCAGGGTGCGCTCATCGACACTACGCCGGGAGCAATCGCCTGGAGTAGGAAGGAACCTTTTCTCGGGTACTCGCGTACTACTAGGCGCGGATGAAACGGAGGCAGGGCGCATGAAGGTTTTGGCAGGGTTGATGTTGGCAGCGGCAGCTGCGCAGGCGGCTTGGGCGGCGGATGGAACGTTTGAGCGGACGCTGAAGGTCGACGGGCCGGTGCTGCTTGGCGTGGACACGGGGTCCGGCAATATTCACGTAACCGCCGGGCCGGCAGATTCGGTGCACATCGTGGGTCATGTCCATGCCAGCAATGGGTTTTTCGGGGGCGGCTCCGGCTCCACCGAGGAGCGGGTGAAGCGCGTGGTCGCAAACCCGCCCCTCAACGTGGCGGGCAACATCATCAGCCTCGGCCACAACTTTAACGAAAACAATATCAGCATCGATTACGACATCACGGCACCGCGCGGCACCGACCTGCGCGCCGACTCAGGCTCAGGCGATGTGCGGGTAAACGACCTGGGTGGGCCGGTTGAGCTGAAAACCGGCTCAGGCAACGTGGAAGCGGCGGGGTTGAGCAATCGCGTGTCGCTGGAAACAGGCTCTGGCGAGATCAAGGCTTCCATGCTTTCGGCGCGGGATGTGAAAGCGCAAACCGGCTCGGGCAACATCACCCTGGTCAACGTGCAGAGCGGGCTTTGGGCGCACACCGGCTCCGGCGACTTACAGGTGAGCGGGAAGCCGCTGGCCGCGTGGAAGCTCGAAACCGGCTCGGGCAATGTGACCGCGGACACCGGGGGCGCGGCTATGAGCCTGAATGCAACGACCGGCTCGGGCGACATCGCTTATGGAGGGACCGGTCTTAAACAGGGTGGCAATAAGGATAATCATCAATTGGCTGGCGATGTAAACGGCGGCGGCCCGGCGGTCCGGATCAACACGGGCAGCGGGGACGTGCGGGTCAAATAGACTGGGAGCATGGCTCACCTGTACCGCGCGATCCCCACCGAGAAGCTGCGCCTTCTGGTCTTCGACCTGGACGGCACGCTGATCGACTCGAAACGGGATCTGGTCGAGTCGGTCAATGCCGCGCTCCACGCCTTCAGCTTGCCCGCGCAGGCGCCGGAGCGCATCGCCTCTTACATCGGCGACGGCGCGGGCATGCTCGTCACGCGGGCGCTGGAAGCGGACGGTGCCGACCCGGAGCTGCAGCCGGCGGTGCTGGACGCCTTCCTCGGCTATTATCGCGAGCACCTGCTCGACCATACGCTCCCCTACCCGGGCGTGACGGCCGCGCTTGAGGAGCTTGCCGCGCTGCCGCTCCAAATGGCGGTGCTGACGAACAAGCCGGTGCGGGCCTCGCGCGATATTTGCGCGGGACTAGGCCTTCAGCGGTGCTTCTTTGAGGTCTACGGCGGCAACAGCTTCGCGACTAAGAAGCCCGGACCGGAAGGCCTGCTTAAGCTGATGGCGGAAGCCGGGGCGCGGCCGGAAGAAACAGTGATGATCGGCGACTCCGACGTGGATGTGCGGACCGCGCAGGCGGCGAGTACATGGGCGCTGGGCTGCCGGTATGGCCTATCGCCGCACGGGATCGCCGACATGGAAGCGCGCGGCTTGGTGCACGCGGTTGTGGACAGCGCGGCGGAGTGGGTTGCGGTGCTTGGGGCAGCTGCGGGGGTGCAAGGTGGACTTTGAGCTGGTGAGCGACTACGAGCCGCGCGGCGA
>CAXTUV010000178.1:0-6820 GCA_964247445.1 uncultured Acidobacteriaceae bacterium
GATTCCCTGCATGGTAGTCAAGAAAGACGGTCGCCGGGAACGCTGCGACCGCTTCAAGAATCTGACCGGCTTACAGCACGCCTGCGAGAAACGCCCTGTTGCCATGCGGGAACTCGAATCACTGGTCGATGCAGCAGAGGCATACCTGAACGACGCGTCGGACCGCGAGCGCACCACATCCGAGCTTGGCGAATTCATGATGGATGGCCTGAAGCGCTTGGACACCGTCGCCTATATCCGCTTCGCAAGCGTCTACCGCGAGTTCAAGGATGTCGCCGAGTTTCGCGACGAACTCGAGCGGATCGGCCGCATTCCGATTGAAACCAAGATTAAGCTCGAAAAGGAGCCTCTTCCGCAAGCATGAGCAAGCACACGCTGACCTTGAATCCCGGCGACGGCATCGGCCCCGAAGTGACGGACGCGACAACAAGCATTCTCGAAGCCGCCGGCACGGAGATTGCCTGGGAGCGCCACGAAGCCGGAGCGGACGCTTATGCGCGTACCGGCGAGTACATCCCGCAAGCACTGTATGAGTCTGTTCGCCGGACCCGAGTCGCGCTGAAAGGGCCTGTGACTACGCCCATCGGTGAAGGTTTCAAGTCGATCAATGTAACGCTTCGTAAACAGTTTGATTTGTATGCAAATGTTCGACCGGTCCGTAATCTTCCAGGTGTCCCCACCAAATACCCGGATGTCGACCTGGTGATTGTTCGTGAAAATACTGAAGGTCTGTATGTCGGGATCGAGGCGGAAATCGTTCCCGGCGTTTGCACCTCGACCAAAGTCATCACGGAGAAAGGCTCGACCCGCATCGCGAAGTTTGCTTTTGAGTATGCCCGCAAGCACGGCCGCAAGCGGGTCCATGCGATCCACAAAGCCAATATTATGAAGCTCACCGACGGGCTCTTCCTGCGCTGTTCCCGTGCGGTTGCTGAGCAGCACCCTGAGATTAAGTATGCCGAGCACATCGTTGACAACACCTGCATGCAGCTGGTGACCAATCCCTACCAATACGATGTGCTGGTGATCGAGACCCGCTACGGCGATATTTTGAGCGATCTTTGCTCAGGCTTCGTCGGCGGCTTGGGCTTGGTTCCCGGCGCAAATTTGGGCGAGCACGCGGCGATCTTCGAGGCCGTGCACGGGTCGGCCCCGGACATCGCCGGTCAGGATAAGGCCAACCCGACTGCCCTGTTGCAATCCGCGGTTCTGATGCTGCGCCATATTGATGAGGACACCATCGCCGACCGCATCCAGAGAGCGTTGGAGCAGGTGTACGCGGAGGGCAAAACCCTGACGCGCGACGTAGGCGGAAGCGCGGGAACCCGGGCGTTCGCGGACGCGGTCATCGAGGCGCTGGCGTAGGTGCATCCCCTGATCCTGCCGTTGTGGTTTCTTGTCTTTAGCCTGTTTCTGCCGCGGCTCGCGCTTCTGCTGGGCTGGTTTGAGGGTTGGCGCTTTCCTGTTACGCCCCTGGCGGGTGGACTGCTCTGGCTGCTGCTGCCGCGCGTGCTCATCCTGTACTTGATCTATCTCAGCCAGGGCGTGACGGGGTGGTTTGTCGTGCATCTTCTAGCTGCCTTAGGCGTATTCGGCTACAGCGGCAGCCGCACGGTGTACCGCAACTGCGGCGAGTAGCATATTTATATGGATTCCGGCATCAAGCGCCTGCTTTTCCCTGCGATTGCCGCCGTCCTGCTCGCCTACACGGCCTGCAAGCCCGGCGCGTTCGGCCCCACCAAGCACTACTCGCAAGTCGATTACGCGCACGGCGGGACAGTAACCGGCGTCGTGCGCTTCAACGGCATCCCGCCTAAGCGCGTACCGATCGATATGGCGCAAGATCCGATGTGCGCCCTGAGCCCCACCGATCTTTCCAAGGATTACGTGGTCGACAATGGCGGCCTCGCCAACGTACTCGTCTACATCCAGAGCGGGCTTGGCGACCGCGCATATCCCATCCCGCGCTCGAATATTGTGATCGACCAAAAGGGCTGCCGGTTCGAGCCGCATGTCAGCGCCGCCATGGCCGGGCAGGAGATTGAGTTCACCAACTCTGACCCTACCGTGCACAACGTGCACATGGCCCCGGTCAACGCCGGCAATCCGAACTTCGACGTGACCCAGCGCGGCAACGCCAATCCCATCTCACGCTACTTTCCCAGCCCGGAGATCATGATGGCGGTCCGCTGCAATAACCACCCCTGGATGCATGCCTATCTGAGCGTGCTGAACCACCCGTTTTTCGCGGTCACCGACGCGCATGGCCGCTTTACGATCAAGGGCCTGCCGCCGGGGACGTACACACTGACGGCGGTGCACGAGAAGGCGGGAAACCAGTCGGAAACAGTGAGCGTCAAGGCGGATGACACTGTGGAGCAACAGTTCAATTTCTGAGATGAGACTTAAAGCCTGATATCACGAGAGAAGGCGGCATGCAGATAACATTCAACAGCGTCGTAAGCGGCCTGATTATATCCTCGTTAGGCTTTGTCTCCGGGTGGCTACTCAAGGGTGTCTATCTTCGCGTCAAGCTTCAAAGCAAAAAAGCACGCCGGAAAACTCTCGAAGATCTTGAATCTCCCGATTTTGTGATGAAAAGCCAGCGGAATGCTTTCCGCTGGTTGGCTATGGCGATGTACTGCCTCGGTGCTTACCTTTTCTTCTCGCTTACTCTCAAGCCGGCTAAACTCGCCCTTGCTTTCGAATTTATTGCCGCTGCGTTAATTCTGCTCTGTAGCGGCATGGCTGCCGCAAACTCTGCCGGGATGAATGACTACGGCTTAAAAATGCTAAAAGCTGCCTATGCGAGCGAAACCGCTAAAAAGGAACAACGAGCCGCTCGCAAGCGCGAGCTTGAGGAACTCCGCTGAGTTACTAACCTGCTGCGCCTTCCACCAAAAGCGAAGCAATTCGTAAATGTGTAATTTCTGATTACCAAACCCGCTTGACCCGAACCCATCCAACTTATCATCATTGCTCAGCAGCACCAGGCCTTCGCTCTCGGCTTGCGCGGCTAGGAGAACCGGTCGAACGGGTCGCGGTGCTCGCCCTCAAATAGTCCGGCGCGCACCGCGTGCGCCATCGTCAAAGTCAGCAGCATAAATCCCACCTCGCGCACCCACCGGTCGAAGTCCCGCAGCATGAAAGCCGCCTCCGGCAGCTTGCCGAGGCGAAACTTGTTCGCGATCTCGTACCCGCTTACCGCGGAAACATAAATAGTTTGCCGCTCATCCACGAGAACAGCAGTGGCTGCTCGCGACAGCTGTGGGCCCTCCTTAGCCGCCCACAGCAGGACATGCGTATTAACCAAATCCCTCAAGGAAAGGTCTCACTATCTTCCCAAAGCCGCAATTCTTCCTCGCTCATCGGCTCTAATAAATCAGATGTGATTGGAGGCAGGAGATCCTTCAACAGCCCGATCTTGATCCCGCCTTTCCCGGGCACAGGTACTAATCGCGCCACCGGCGTTTTCTCCCGCCCAACGTGATCAGCACTTCTTCCCCCGCCTGCGCTGCTTTCAGGAGCTTCGAAAATTGCGTCTTTGCCTGCAACGTCGTAGAGTCTACCGCGTCCTCCTTGACCAACCTACTTAGGCTACCAAGTGGAGCCCCGCTTCGAAGCAAAGTACACTCAAAAGCAAAGGAGCATACCCCGCAAAGCATGCAGCAGGTTGAGGTTGGCATTCTGGGCGCGACCGGCACGGTCGGCCAGCGTTTTCTTGAGCTTCTCGCCGCGCACCCGTGGTTTCGCCCGGTTTGGCTGGCCGCCAGCGGGCGCTCGGAGGGCAAGCTGTACGGCGACGCCGTCCGATGGAAACTCCCGACACCGCTGCCGGACCTGCCGTGCCGGAAAGCGCGCCGCGAGTGATCTTCGCCGCGCTCGACACCGTTGTCGCGCTGGAGATCGAGCCCCGGTTCGTCCAGGCCGGCTGCGCTGTTATTTCGAATTCGTCGGCCTTCCGCATGGACCCGCGCACGCCGCTTGTTATTCCGGAGGTCAATCCGGGACACCTTGACCTCATCCGCGAACAAACAGGTCCCGGCTACTTAGTTACCAATCCGAACTGCTCGGCAATCGGCCTGGTGCTCGCGCTCAAGCCGCTGCACGATGCGTTCGGGATTGAGAGCGTCCTGGTCACGACCATGCAAGCCGTCTCCGGCGCGGGCTACCCCGGCGTCCCTTCGCTCGACATCCTGGGCAACGTCGTCCCATTTGTTCGCAATGAGGAGGAAAAGATGCCGGCCGAAAGCGCGAAGCTGCTGGGGAGCTTGCACGAACCCCTAGCAATGAAGTTTTCCGCTCACTGCAATCGCGTTCCGGTCGAAGACGGCCATACAGAAACGGTATCCGTCGCGTTCCGAACGAAGCCCACGCGCGAACAAATTCTGGAAGCCTGGCGCGGCTTTACACCGCTGGAAGGCCTGGGCCTGCCGACCGCGCCCGCGCAGCCCGTGGAGTACCTAGACGGCGAGGACCGGCCGCAGCCCCGCTTGGACCGGATGCGCGGCGGGGGCATGGCTTCGGTGTGCGGCCGCCTGCGTCCCTGCGCCGTGCTGGACTGGAAGTTCACGGTCCTCTCGCACAACACGATTCGCGGCGCGGCCGGGGCGGCGCTGTTGAATGCCGAGCTGCTGCACTCGCAAGGCAGGCTGCTGCCCCAATGAAATACACCGTGATGAAATTCGGCGGAACTTCGGTCGAGTCCGCCGAGGCAATCGCGCGCACGGCCGGCATTGTCGCGGCGCGGCACGCTTCCGGCGTACAGCCCATCGTGGTGGTGAGCGCGCTGGCCAAGGTTACCGACCAGCTCCTGCTTGCCGCGACCACGGCGGCGCGGGGTGAGCGCGAACCGGCCTTACAAATCACCGCGCGCCTCCTTGCCCGGCATGAGACCGCCGCGCGCGAGCTTTCTGTCGATGGCGGTTGGCTCGCGGCGGAGTTCGCGGCGCTTGACGAAATCCTGCGCGGTCTGGCCGCCGTGGGCGAACTCACGCCGCGCATTCAGGACATGATCGTGTCCTACGGCGAGCGGCTGTCGAGCCGGCTCATCGCCGACGTGTTCGCGGGCTTCCATGACCTCAACGGCGTCCATGTGGACGCGCGCACGTGCGTCATCACCGGCGCGGAGCATACCCGCGCCGTCCCGGACGACGCGCGCATTGGAGAGCAGCTGCGGAAATACGTGCTGCCGCTCGCCGAGGCAGGCCGGACGGTGGTGATGGGCGGATTTATCGGCGCGACCGAGGCCGGGGCGACCACCACGCTCGGCCGCGGCGGGTCAGACTATACCGGAGCCTTGGTGGGCGCGGGCATCGGAGCCGAGGCGATCGAGATTTGGACCGATGTGGACGGCATCATGACCACCGACCCGCGCATCGTGCCCGGGGCTTTGCGCGTGCGGTCGATTTCCTTCGAAGAAGCGGCTGAGCTCGCTTACTTCGGGGCGAAGGTCTTGCATCCGGCGACCATCCTGCCCGCGGTCAAGCAGAACATCCCGGTGCTGGTGCTCAACTCGCGCAACCCGACGAACGAAGGCACCCGCATCCAGGCGCTCGCCCCGCCTTGCCGCAACCCGGTGAAGTCCATCGCGGCGAAACGCCGTTTGACGATCGTCGATGTGGTCGCGAGCCGGATGCTCATGACTCATGGTTATCTCAAGGCGATCTTCGATATCTTCGATAAGCATCGATGCGTGGTCGATATGGTCTCGACCTCCGAGGTTTCGGTGTCGCTGACGGTGGACTCGAACGAAGCCCTGCCCGCGATCACCGCCGACCTTTCAAAGCTGGCCGATGTGAAATACGAAGGGCGTAAGGCGCTGATCTGCCTAGTGGGGGATGATATTCGGGGCCACTCCGGCGTGGCGGCGCGGCTGTTCAACGCAATCCGGCACATCAACGTGCGGATGATCTCGCAGGGCGCAAGCGAGATCAACATGAGTTTCATGATCGACGAGGATGACGCGGAGGAAGCAATCCGGTCGCTGCACGCGGAATTTTTTCAGGACCCGGACCCAGCTATTTTTGACACCGGCGTGGGTACCTGAACGCGCTTCGGCCAAGTTGAAAGAGCACAAATTCATGCGATAACTTGAGTTAAGTCGTCGCATCGTCAACGGCTTGTAAAAGGTGCGCGACCGTTCTCATTTGATTGCGGGCGCGCTCTTTTCTGTTCAGCAAGAATCAGCGACACGCCATCGTAAAAGGAGATAAAGTGGTTGCGAGAAAGCCATGATTCCTTTGATTGAGTTTGCCCTATACGACGGACCCGAACCGCTAAGCGTCGGCACGATTTGCGCGCCCTTAAATCCCGTTGGTACATACCTAGTTCACACCCTGGACGGCTGTAGCTGGCTGTTAAAAGCACCTCCCCAGGGAGCACTTGCTTTGTGTGGGCGCCGCGAGATTTTTGATTATGCAATCGGAACGCGGCTTGGCTTCTCGATGGCGCCTTGGGCTTTTCTGCACGTCGGAGAAGCTGTGTCTGCGGAGTATCGTGCTCGCGAGGCAGGCGTAAGCGCCGAGGATGAGATTGCCGCCAGTGTGTACTTCGCGAGAAGGCTTCCCGGCGACTCCTACAATCGTTGGGGATATCTGCCTACTACATTAGCCAGGAAAACGCCGGAGATCGCGCGGCAAGTCGGATGTGCTCACATGCTTAATCTCTGGACTATGGACGCCGTTTCACATCGCTATTTAGGAACTCATAAAGACAATAAGCTGTCTCAGCTTACCTTCTTCGGCTATGCCCTCTCTTCAAAGCAGGAGATGGGTGAATTGCGTTCGCGAGCTATTCAGGCGTACGACCGTGCTTGTAG
>CAXTUV010000179.1:0-6783 GCA_964247445.1 uncultured Acidobacteriaceae bacterium
GCACCTACACCCTCTCCAATGCCGAACACCAGAGGATTCTTGGTGTCATTCCGGCATTTTCCGTGGTGCAAAAGCCAGGTGCCTACGTGCCGCTGACGCCGAAGGAGAAGTTCGGGCTGTTTTGGAAGGGCACGACGGACCCGTACCTGTTCGTGCTGGACGCCTTTGTCGCCGGCATCGGCCAAGCCAAGGACAGCAATCCCGGCTACGGGCAGGGGGATTTCAAGCGATACGGGGCAGCATACTCGGACACTTTTGACGGCTAATTCTGGGGCAATGCGGTGTTGACTTCGCTCTTCCGTGAAGATCCCCGCTACTTCCGCAAGGGCGAGGATTTCGGGTACATGCACCGGGCTTTGTACTCTGCTTCCACCGCCGTCTGGTCGCGGTGGGACGACGGACGCTACCGGCCCAACTTCGCGAACGTGCTCGGCAATATCATCGGCGGCGGCATCTCGAATGTGTACTACCCATCCGGCGACCGCGGCGTCGGCAAAACCTTTTCAGGCGCGGTCACCGTGACCGCTGAAGGCACAATCGGTTCAGAGCTCCAGGAGTTTATACCCGATCTTCAAAACCATTTTTTGCGGAAGCGGCGGGAAAAGCAGCTCCGGCAGGCACAGAAGCCCTAAATTCCCAGCCGTTTCACTTCATCGTTGTAGTACTTGCGGTAAAGGATCGACCACTCTTGTGTACCTTCCAGGATGATCTTGCGCTGCGAGCTGATCTTGGCGCGCGCGGCTTGGTCGATACGCATTTCCTCCGCCAGGAGGATCTGGAGATAGTTGCGGGCTTCCTTGCGGATCGTATCGCGGTCTTCCTGGAACTCCACTTCATCGATGCCGGCTAGGGTATCGGCGACGGCATGGGCCAGTTTATTCACCTTGTCGGGCGAAATCCTCACAAAACCACCTTGTATTTGCGCACCAGCTGCTGCTTTACCTTTTTGAACATTTCGCCGTACTCAGCTCCGGACCGGCGCATGTCGTCCTGAATCTGCTCCAGGATGACCCGCACTTCCTCATTGATGCGGTCTTCGAGCGAGAGCTCGTCCGTCAAGGCGGCGGTGACTCGCTCTTCCGCTTGCTTAAACTGGCCGGTTCTGATGAGTTTCTGATCTACCAGGTGCTGCACGGTTTTGCGGCCCAGGTAGCCGACGTACTCGCGTGAAAAGATCATGGCGTGTGTCGGAGTCTAGCATAGCGGGTCGGGCAGCAAACCTCCTCGCGCGTAGGCCCGCAAACCTGCGAAAATGTTGCAATGGCACAGGATAATCTTCACGGGCTAAAAGACGACATGAACGCCTTCCTCACCGGGCACGGGCTCAGGCAGTTTCCCGGACATGTGGGCGATGATGTGCCGACGGTTCTGTGGGAGGACGAGGGCGACCCGGACGGTTGGAAGCGGCTGGTGGAAACCGCGAAAGCCGCCGGAGCGCCCTTTTTGACCCTGAGCGATGTAACCGTGACCCGGGACGAGCTGGACGGCATGCTGGAGCAGTTGCGCGAGCAGAACTTCCCCGACGAGGAAGCACCTGAGTTAGACGAGGTGCAGGCGCTGCGTCGGTACGCGGGCAAGGTCGGGTTCGTGCAGCTGGGGTTCGTACACCAGGGCGTCGCGTTTGTGCACGAAACCGCGACCGAATGGTACGAGCGGTACGAGGCGCTGCTGGAAGCGATGGAAGCCTATGGCTCGGGTTCGATCGCCTTTGACGAGGACGAGGACGCCTGAGCGCTTCTGCTCCAACCCTGCCCAAGCGCTGGGTCTTCCCGGAGCGGAATCCGGAGTTCGCGGGCGAGCTGGCGCGGGTGCTGCATATACCTCTCGCGGCGGCGGAGCTGCTCGCCGCGCGCGGCATGCGGACCGTCGAGGCAGCCCGCATGTTCCTGCACCCCGATCTAGCCCAGCTGCACGACCCGCTCACGATGCATGGGATGGCGGAGGCCATCGCCCGGGTGCGCTTCGCGATCGAGCGGAAGGAAACCATCCTCATCTACGGCGACTATGACGTGGATGGGACCACCGCTGTCGTGCTGCTGAAGACAGCCGTGGAGCGCTTGGGCGGGCTGGTTCGGTTCCACGTCCCGCACCGCCTGCGCGAGGGTTACGGGATGCAGCGCGAGGTCCTGGTGCGGGCCGCCGGTGAGGGTGTGCGTTTGGTGGTGAGCGTCGATACGGGCATCCGGGCCTTTGCCGCCGCGGAGGCGGCCGAGGCGCTGGGACTGGACCTAATCGTGACCGACCATCACCTGCCCGACGGTGCCCTGCCTCGCGCCTTGGCCGTGCTGAACCCGAACCAACCCGGCTGCCCGTATGCCTGCAAGGGTCTGTGCGGGGCCGGCGTGGCTTTTAAGCTCGCGCAGGCGCTGCTGGAAAGCGCGGCTTTGTCCGAGGGGGACCGCGAACGGTTGCGAACCAAGGTTCTGCCGTCGTTTCTCAAGATGCTCGCGATCGCCACCGTCGCCGATGCGGTTCCGCTCACGGGCGAAAATCGGGCCATCGTCGCTTTGGGACTACAGGCTTTGCACGATCCGGTAAGCCCCGGCCTGCGCGCCTTGATGCGAGTTGCGCAGCTGGACTCTGCGCGCAAGCGCTTGAGTGCCACCGATGTGGGTTTCCGGTTGGGTCCGCGCATCAATGCCGCAGGCCGCATGGACGTCGCGAGCGATGTGGTCGAGCTGTTCACCACGCGCGACCGGGTCCGGGCCGACGAGCTTGCCGCGAAGCTCGACAGCTTAAACACAGCCCGGCGCGACACCGAAGCCGCCGCGCTGCGGGAGGTCCTGGCGCAGGCGGCGGGTGAAAAAGCCGCCCGGCTCCTGGTGCTCGAAGGCGAGGGTTGGCACCGCGGCGTTATCGGCATCCTGGCCTCGCGGGTGGTCGACTGCGAAGCGAAACCGGCGCTGGTGATCGCCCGCGAAGGCGAAGAAGCCCACGGCTCGGGCCGCTCGGTCGAGGGTTTTCACCTCCTCCAAGCGCTCGAAAGCTGCGCGGAGCTGTTTACCCGCTTCGGCGGCCACGCCCACGCGGTCGGATTCTCCCTGCCCGCGTCGCGTATCGCGGAGCTGCGCGCCCGGCTTGCGGCGTACGCGCTCGCGCATGTGGCGGACGAGGTGCTCATCGCCCCGATACGCTGCGACGCGGAGCTCGCGCTTGACCACCTGACGCCCGCGCTCTATAAAGCGATCCGCTGGATGGAGCCTTTCGGCATGGGCAATCCCGAACCTACCTTCGCGGCTTATGGGGTAGAGCTGGCCGGCGAGCCGCGGTTTATGAAGGAGCGTCACGCCAAGCTGCCTCTCCTGCAAGGGCAAGCGCGGCTCGCCGCCCTGGGCTGGGGCTGGGCGGAGCGCGTGCAAGCCTTGGAGCTGAAACCGGGCGACCGCGTCGATCTGGTGTACCGCCTGCGCGAAAACGAGCACCCGGACCATGGCGGGCTGGAGCTGGAGATTACAGATCTGCGGCGGGCGCAAGCATGAGCCTGCGCGGGTTTTGTAACGTTTGGGGACTCGACGGCTCCGGCAAGTCTCGCGAGCTTGTGCGTATGGTCGCAATTGACTCCAATGAGGATATTGAGGCTGTGCAAGCGCGTATCGTAAAGGTTGCGTATGAGCGCCTTGCCCGTTTCCGCCCTGCCTCAGCCCCCGCAGCTCCCCGTCCTTGAGCGCGGCGGTTACCGTTACCCGCCCGGGCTCCGGCGCAACCTGCCGTATTACTTTTTCAGCAAGTTCTTCAAGGCGGACAATCCCATCCTGCTGTTCGAGTACCTTCAGCAGCAGTACGGGGTTGCGGCGCACTACCGCCTCGGACCGAACCACATTGTCTTCCTGAATGATCCGGACCTGATCCGCGAGGTGCTCGTCACCAAGGGGTCTGCCTTTATTAAGGAGCGGACGCAGCGCCGCATGAAGATCCTGCTCGGCGAAGGGCTGATCACCTCGGACGGAGCGGAGCACATGCGCCGCCGCCGCATTGCCGCGCCTGCTTTTCATCGGCAGCGCGTGGCCGCCTATGGCGAGGTCATGGCCGCCCGCGCGCAAACGATGCGCGACGAGTGGCAGCCCGGGGTCGAAATCGACGCGGTCGCTGAGATGATGCGGCTTGCGCTCCAGGTAGTCGCGCGTACCATCTTCGACACCGACGTGACCGAAGATGTGCAGACCATCAACGACGAAGTGAACGCGATCATGAACCTGTATAACTTCCTGGTCGCGCTGCCCAAGGCCGAGGCGCTGCTGCACCTGCCCATCCCGGGGCTGATGCGCTTTAAGCGCGCGCGCCGCCACTTGGACGCCGTGGTATACCGCATGATCGAGCAGCGGCGTCGGGCGGGAAACGACCGCGGCGACCTCCTGTCGATGCTGCTCGCCTCGCACGACGAGGAAGACTCGTCCGAGCTCTCGAACGAGCAGGTGCGCGACGAGGTGACCACCATCTTCCTCGCCGGATATGAAACGGTTGCGAACGCGCTCGCCTGGACATGGCTGCTGCTGGGCCAAAATCCCGAAGCCGAAGCGAAGCTCCATCGCGAGCTCGACGAGGTGCTCGAAGGCCGCCTGCCGACGCTGGCCGACGTGCCGCGCCTGCGCTACACGGAGATGGTCTTGTCGGAGTCCATGCGTCTGTACCCGCCCGCCTGGGCCATGGGCCGGCAGGCGACCGCGGACGTGGAGATCGGCCCCTACAAGCTGCCTGCCGGGACGTACTTTTTCTTCTCGCAGTACATCATGCAGCGCACCCCCGAGCAGTTCCCTGACCCGCTGACGTTTGACCCGGAGCGGTTCACGCCCGAGCGCAAGGCAGCCCGGCACAAGTTCGCGTACTTCCCTTTCGGCGGCGGCGCGCGGCAGTGCATCGGCGAGGCCTTCGCGTGGATGGAGGCGATCCTGATTACCGCGACCATCGCGCAAAAGTGGCGTTTGCGGCTGATACCTGGACAGCCCGTGGGGGTAGTTCCGAAGATTACCTTGCGGTCGAAATACCCAATCCGGGTTATTCCGGAGCTGCGGCAACCCGGAGCCCGCGCGTAAGCTGCTCAGGTGGATCGCAGCTTGCACGGCCTCGATGCCGCTCCCCAAAGCCGACGCCGTACCATGCCCGGCGGACGGGTCGCCCCTGCTACCCTGCCCCGGGGCGAAGGCGGACGCGCCCTGTGCCGCTGGTGCTCGCTGGAGGTGCCCGCGCGACGCCGCACCTTTTGTTCCCCATTCTGCGTGCACGAGTGGCGCTTGCGCTCGGACCCGGGTTACCTGCGCGAGGCCGTCCTCAAACGTGACCGAGGTATGTGCGCCCGCTGCACGGTTGACACGCTCGCGGCGTACCGCCTGCTGAAGCGGGCCCGCGGCGCGCGCCGGGCGGAGCTGCTGGCGGTATGGGGCCTCAAGCGGCTCGGGCGCAAGAGCCTGTGGGACGCCGACCATATCCTGCCCGTGGCTGAAGGCGGCGGCGAGTGCGACCTCGCCAACCTACGGACGCTCTGCCTGCAGTGCCACCGGCTCGCCACCGCCGCGCTGCGCGAGCGCCTGCGCCAAAGCAAACCCGCGCTGGTACCATAACCCCGTGCCCGGATGGCGAAATCGGCAGACGCAGCGGACTTAAAATCCGCAGGCCCCAAAGGGCTGTGGGGGTTCAAGTCCCCCTCCGGGCACCACCGAAATCAATAGCTTAATGGTTGAATTGGAAAGTGCGGCTAGGATGCTTTGCCTTTCACCGGTTCTAGTGCCACTTGCCTTTCTAACTCCTGCCCAATGATGCCCTTTGCCGAACCACTTGCTTCGCCAAAGAAACTTTCTTTCTACGTTATGGAGAGGCGGAGCTGCTTCAGCCCGATCTGACCTTCTGAGAAGCGGCGTCTGTTCAGACGCTTATCGCTCAGACCGACAGACCCACTAAGAAAGCGCTTGCCGGCGGTCGTACTCGCCTTTCACATGCAAGGCTGTTGAAGTCAGCATCAGTGCATGTTCACAAGCGCGGAAATGTTCATCCTGCGTTCAATGCCCTGTAACACAGCGGACCTACGTTCGCCTTACATGACACGCGCTCGCATCAGTACCTGTTTCTCCCGCTCGCTTCCTTTAGCCGCTTCCTGCCTGCTCGCAGGCGGAGCTCCGGCGCTCGGCCAGTCTACCTTCGCCACCATTCAGGGCACGGTTCTCGACGCAAGCGGGGCGGTGATTCCGGATGCGGTCATCACCGTGACGGAGGAAGGCACGGGCAGCAAAGAGACCGCGAAGAGCGGGGCGAACGGCGAGTACCGCATCTTCGACCTGAACGCCGGGACGTACACGATCACCTTCAGCGGCGCGGGCTTCGGCAATCAGGAACTTACCCATCAGGTGGTGCTCGCGCGGCAGGTGCTGAGCCTCGACGCGCACCTCGCAGCCGGCTCGGTCGCTACCGAGGTGGAAGTGAAAAGCAGCGGCGCGCTGACGAGCGACGATGCCACCGTGTCGCACTCGCTTTCGAGCGCCGACATCAACACGGTCGCGCTCAACTTCCGCGCGACCGACAACAACACGCCGC
Source organism: uncultured Acidobacteriaceae bacterium (assembly GCA_964247445.1). Lineage (GTDB taxonomy): Bacteria > Acidobacteriota > Terriglobia > Terriglobales > Acidobacteriaceae > EB88. The sequence continues at coordinate 6,523 of CAXTUV010000179.1, forward strand.
TGTACGTGTCGACCCTGACCCCGGGCGTGCAGACCGACCCAAGCGGCAACATCTCGGTCGCGGGCGGCTTTTCGTACTCGACCTCCTACTCCATAGACGGCATCAGCACGGTCAACGCGCGCTTCAACGGGCCGAATGTCAACCTGTTCCCCTCGGTGGAGGCCATCAGCGAGTTCAAGGTCAACTCGGCCAACAACGACGCGGAGTTCGGCAACCCGAGCGACATCACGGTGACGACCAAAGCCGGGACCAACCAACTCC
>CAXTUV010000180.1:0-6781 GCA_964247445.1 uncultured Acidobacteriaceae bacterium
CGGCTGCACTGCCACATCAAAAAGCCGCGAGCCGCAAAGGAGATAGTGTTTGCGCGGGTCCGTAATCAACGCTTGGAGCGCGGCATCAAGCGCGGGCGAGGAAGGAGCTTCGCGCACATTGCTGGTGAGAACAGCACCGTCCTTGTCCGCAAGTGCGAATAGGTCGCTGCCGCTGACGTTCCAAAACTCGACCCCTGCGTCCGCAATCGTTCCCCGGCTATGTGTGGTCATCAAAGCTTTGAGGCTGGGCAGGTCCGCCAGCAGCGCGTTCTCATGAATCATCTCGACTCTGCGCTGCCCCTGCAGCTTTTCAAACAAAGCCAGCGAATGCGCGAGGTCGGCCGTGAGGGCATGGGCAGCCTGGTGGCGCACACGGGCGCGGACGGCCACAAGGCTCCCTCCCGTCACGATGGCGACGGCCAAGGTCAGCACGGAAACCAGCAAAGCACGCGTTCGCATTCCTTTGTGCACCGGCTTTCCAACCTTTTTAGGCAGTGAACTTATAACCGGCCCCGTAGATGGTAAGCAGGTGCAACGGCTCGGCGGGATTCGTTTCCAGCTTTTGCCGCAGCTTCAGGATTTGATTGTCCACAGTCCGGGTGGTGGGGTACGTGTTATACCCCCATACTTCGGTGAGCAGTTCTTCCCGGCTGAGCACGCGCTCCGCGTTGTCCATCAAAAATCGAAGCAGCTTGAACTCGTGCGCGGTCAGCACGACGGGCTTGCCTGCTTTGGTGGCGCTCATGGTCGCGAAATCAACTTCACAATCGCCGAATGCTGTTGCCATGCGGGGCGTGTGCTTGCGCCGGCGGCGGATCGCGGCTTGCACTCTCGCCAAAAGCTCTCGCGGGCTGAACGGCTTGGTGATGTAGTCTTCCGCCCCGAACTCAAGGAGCAGAACCTTATCGACAACTTCACTGATGGCGCTGAGCACAAGCACCGGGGTGTCCGAGGACGTGCTCTTGATGCGCTTGCACACTTCACGGCCGGACAGCCTGGGAAGCCCGAGATCAAGCAGGACGGCCACCGGCTTCCGGGCGTGAAATGCTTCTAAACCGGCGACCCCGTCTGAGGCCAGGGCGACCTCATAGCCCTCGTCATGGAAGATGCGGTGCAGGACTTTCTGCATGCGCGGATCGTCCTCAATCACCAGAACGGTACCGGGCTCTTCGGCCATGCGCCTATACTCCTCTTCGCGTTTCCATCAGTCAAACCGGCTTGCGGGTTGCGCTCCGCAATCTCCGGGAGAACGGCCGAAGCTTCCCAGCCCACACCATCAAGCCGGCCTCCCTCGACCAGGGCGACCCGGCCCGATAACAGTGGAAGCGGCCCGGGAGCACGGCATCCAGCTGGAGCCGGTGACGTACAGGGCAGCCTAGCGGGGCATCTTGCTCTTGCCCCGTCGCTAGGTGGTCGAATGCTTCTTACCTCGGCCGCTCGCTTCCGTTATTTGGCGCGATTAGGATGGCTTTCACTAAGCATAAAGATCTCCGAGTACTTGCTTTCCACCTGCCTAGTGCTCAGTAATTTGGCCGAGATAGTCGCCCGGAACTAAGAAGAGCTTCTAGCCTTCCTTCGTCAGCAGGCGCTCCGCTGAAACACCAGTACGGTAAATTTACGCAGCGGATCGAGCTCGAAGCCCTGTCCAAACGAATGTCCCGCTGCCAAGTTATTCAGCGCCTTGCAGCGTCCGCTGCATCTGCAAGGAAGTTCAGCACGGCAAAGAATTCAGGAGACTGACCTTGAAACAGATTCATGTCCGTGAGGAACTTAACCGCCGCGCGGGCACCGGCAAACCTGTCGGTGAGCGGACGAATGATGGCGCACAATGGCAGGTTCGGGCTGAGGAACTCGCAGGGCACCGGGAAGATCAGGTTCGGCTGCAAGGACGGACCCGCCGTCGTGAAATCGGGGAACGTAAGGCCGTTGGCGGTCACCGGGGCAATCGGCGGCTGCACACCATTGCCCGCGAAGTCGACCCACTCAAGGAAATGCGTGACCTCATCACCGCCGATGCCGAGCACGATTTCAAGCACTTCCTCGCTCCTGACCTTACGCGCCAGGCTTGCATATAAGCTCGACCCGCCCTGCTCGATCGCACCGAAATGGAACGCGGCCGTGTTCGCGATCACCTGAATCAGGTTCGGATCGTTCAGATCGGCATTGGTCCGGGGAATGGCAGGGCGGTTTCGGATCGTAATCGCCTGAGGAAAGGTCGCACCCGAGTCCGGGTTGCTCGTGCTGCGATACCGTGTGTACCAGCTGGTGTCCACGTTTAGGTTTAGGAGATTCGTAAGTCGCCCGATATTTTGCGCGCCGGCCGCCTTACTTCCTTGGAGCGTCCGGAAAGGGTCGGCGTTAATCGGCATCGCGCCTTTGGACTCCAGATAGGCATTCAGGAAGTTGGCATGGCTTAACTCATCGAGCGTATTGCTGGTGATGTACTGCGCGGCGTCGCCGTCCAGGTTCGACAGAGCGGCCAGATACGTACTTTGCGCCGGAGCGGCATTGCCGCCCAACTCCGCATATTGTTGCCACAGGTCTGTTTCGATCAGTTCCGCAGCGGCTAGGAATTGAAGGATGGCGACGTCGCCCTGCGTCAGTCGATTTGTGCTTTCTTGTGCAAGCAAGGGCGCGCTCTCGAGGAGGCTGCCGCCAAGCAGGGCACTCCCAGCCAGCAAGCTGCTCTTCAGCATCGTGCGCCGTGTCGCTGTACCTTTGCTGTACTGCGTCGTGGTTTTCATAGGTCTTCTCCGTGGTGCAGGCCGGCTTGCACCTGCCACAGTGAACGTACTTCGGCGTTTGCAAGCTTGTTGTCATCATCTTGTCAGCAGATTGTCAATTCTTTTACGACGATGCCCTTCCATTTAGGAGCTCAGCCGAGAGTCGGAGGCATGCCGGCGGGAGCGGAGGAAAGCTCATGGCGGAAGGCCCGCTCAATCTGTGCAGCTCCCGCGCCGAGCGCTACCCGGAGCCGACCGAGGCTGACCCTCGCTTTGAAGGATGGCAGGGCGGCGCTCACCGCTATCCAGTTTGCGGACGGTTCCATCACAGAAGTTCTATCGCTTGTTTTTGCTCCAGCCGTTACGCGCCGGCGTGACGAGTGCCTAGAAACGCTCGCGGATGGACTCGATCAGCTCCAAGCCAAGGTGGACGGCTTCGAAATCGAGCCCATTCATGTCGCGGCTTGAGGCGCATGCGAAGCCGACCGTCAAGCAGCGGCTCGCGGCTTTGCCGATGCTGTTCGATGCTGGTGTAGCCCAGCACTTTCTCGTCCAGCGGCAATACGTCCAGGATAAGGCCTTGATATCTCCATCGGCATGCGAGAGGCTTTTCCCCGGCATTTCCGTAAACCCTACCCGCAGCAATCGTTCGGAGAATGCAATGGAGTCGGCATAGGTGAGAAGCTCTGCGATCACATCCACGTCGTTCGGTCCGCGAACGGCTGCGCCGAATAGACAGAATCCACTTAACCTTACAGCACTTTATATTTCCTAGTCGTCTGCGCTGGACATGGGGACTTTTAAGAGATCTCTCGCCTGTCTCTGTCCTTTGTTGGCGTCGCAACCGACTCTCGTGGAATGGGAAGTGAAGGATCGGAAGCAATCTCCATAAGTTGCGATACTAAACTGCGGGCCGATGCGGAATTGCCCGGGTCGCGCCAGATGTCCGAGGCGGTCTCGGCGAGCAGGTATGTTACGCGGGCAAGCCAAATCACCTTGAGGTGATCCGGGCTCAAGTGAAGTCGTTCTGCGAGCAGGTGCCCCAAGCGACCTCGCTGTTCTGCAAGGAAGTCCCAAAGTCGCGCCCTGGCATTGGGACTTCTGTCCAAGATAGAACGCAACAGCTCAGACCGACCGGGCTCCCGATCATAAACATCGAGTGCAGCAATCAGAGTGGTTGCAAGAGCCTCCTGCACGGGAACGCTTTGCGGAATAGAACGAAAAGTTTCTGTCAGCGCATCAGCGCCTTCGCTGAGCGCGGCAAGCGCAATCAGGTCTTTACTCGGAAAACAGCGGTAGATCGTCGAAAGGCTTAGCTCAGACGCCGCAGCAATCGCCTCCATGCTGGTCTCTTCAAAGCCCTCCTTCATAAACAGCCTGACAGCCTCTTCCACGATGCGGTGCTTCTTCTTTTTCGCTTTCTGTTCCCGTAAGCCCACGATCTCCCCAGAATGTGACACTGCAAGTCATTTGACATGCGTTGTCAATTTTGATGATACTGCTCAGCGTTCGTCAGGAGAAGTTCTCCATGCGCCGTCTCTTCGTATTGTTCTTGTTCATCGTCGCAGGCCGGAGCCTGCTTGCACAATCGTTTGTGCAGCGGTCCGGCTCGCATCTGGTGCTGGATGGCAAGCCTTTTCGCTACAGTGGCCCTAACGTCGAGTGGCTCGGTCTCGAAGGATATGGACCGCACGACCCAATCGGACCGCGCTTTCCGACGCATTTTGAAATAGACGATGTTTTCGCAACTGCTGCGGAAATGGGGGCTCGTGTCCTTCGTGCTCAGACCATCGGAGATACAGTCGGATGTAAGCAGTGCATCGAACCGGAGCTGGGCAAATTCAATGATGACGCCTTCCAAGCATCGGACTACGCTCTCGCAACAGCAAAGCAACATGGAATGCGGCTAATCATCCCGCTGGTCGGTGATTGCGCTACTTGCGCCGGGGGCGGCGTCGGGCAATACCTCGCTTGGACGGGAAAAACTGCTTTTCAAGACTTCTTCACCGATCCAAACATCATTGAAGCTTACGAACGGCACGTCGATGCCGTGCTGAACCATCGCAACGTCCTCACCGGTGTTCTCTACCGCGATGACCCTACCATCATGGCGTGGGAGAACTGCAATATGTGCGGCATCTTCACGCTCCTTACAGGCGGCGGAGAGAAAGGCTTGGCGCAGGTGTCCGCGTGGTCTGAAAGGATCGGTAACCATATCAAGCAGGTTGATCACAATCATCTTTACCTTGACACTTCCGGTATATTTCGCGCTTACCCCGCAGCAATGGACAACCCGAGCAGCGACTTGGTCACGTTCGAATTCTACCCACACTGGGATAGCCTTCTTTCCAGTCACGATCCTCCTACGTCACCGGCAACCTTCACCCGTGATGCCGCCGCGGTCACCAGCCACGGTAAGGCATTTATCGTCAATGAGTTCGGCTGGGATGTGACGGACTGGAACACCCAAGCTTCTTTGCAGGCTGTGCTTGATGTTCTTATGAAGGATCCTAACGTATCCGGAGATGATTTCTGGGCTCTACAGGCCCACGTCGACAATTTCGGTTTCCAGTCAATACCGGCGGACTCTCATGATGAGAACTTCGCTCGGACGGGCGAATGTGGAGAATGGTGGGCTCTTTATTACCCAGGCATCAAGACCTCCGTTATGTCTGCGCAGGACATGGGCGCCCGTGCTCAACAACTACGCACTCACGCTTATGCCATGGCGGGTTTGGCTGTGCCGAGGCATGCCGTACCACCAGCGCCGGTCGTAACATCTACGGTCATCGGGGGATTGGTGGCATGGCGAGGCTCCGCCGGTGCGGTACATTACTCCATCGAGCGCAAGGACCCCACTTCTGCGGACTGGAAGAACGTCTGTGATAAATGTGTTACCGATGCCGGCGACCCGTGGGTAGATCCCCACCCTTCCCTGTTAGGTGCTCAATATCGGGTCATTGCATGGAATGCCGACGACGTTCGCAGCAATCCCTGACCGTGCACCTATTGCCTGGAGGGTAGGCATGTCTAGATTGAGGTTAAGAACAGTTGGAGCCTGCGCATCTTTAACTGAGGCATGGTCGACGGCTAACAATCTCCTATTTGCGCAGGCGACCATTGCGGACGTGGTCGGAGCGGTAGAAGCTCCGACCGGAGCTGGGGCAGCAGTAGGCCGGGCGCTCAGCCGGGCTTGGCAGTACAACCCACGCCCGCTCACCGATGCCACACGCTCAGTCGCCCTGAAGCTGCGCGGGCTTTCTCAAGCTCAACGAGCTGGGAGCGCAGTTCCATGACCGACTCATTTCGCCTGGGTTCGTTTCTTGCTTAAAGCAACCATCGCTGGCTTGCCGCATGACAAGCCTAAAGAAGTAAGCCGGCCTGCATCCCATGCGATATGTGCGGACGCTACTACCGCGATTTTGACCTCCAGCAGATGGTCGAGCATTTCCGCGCCGAAGCCGCCGAGGGCGACTTCCTCCCGTCCCCTCCCGCCTACAACATCGCTCCCACCACCTTCCAGCCCGTCATCCGCGAAGCCGCCGAGGGCGGCCTCCGCCAAATCGCGCCCATGCGCTGGGGGCTCGTGGGCCGACATACGCGAGGACCCGATTCAGCTCGCTCCACCTTCAACGCCCGAGCCGAATCCATCTCGAAGAGCCCGCTTTGGCGCTCGCCATTCCAGCTCCGCCGCTGTCTCGTCCCGCTCGGCGGCTTCTACGAGTGGCGCAAGCCGGAGAAGATTCCCTTTCGCTTCGGCGTCCAGGGCCAGCCTATTTTCGCCCTAGCCGGCGTCTGGGACGAGTGGCAAGACCACGCCGACGGCCGACGGCTCCAGAGTTTCGCCATCGTCACCACCGAGGCCAACGAGCTCATGGCCCCTGTCCATGACCGCATGCCCGTCATCCTTCCCGAGCGGGACTACGACCGTTGGCTCGCCCACGGCAATCCCCTTCAGCCGCCCACGGACCTGCTCCGGTCCTACGACAGCGACCGCATGACCATGGTGCCCGCTCACCCCAAAGTCGGCAACGTCCGCAACCAAGGCGCGGACATGC
>CAXTUV010000181.1:0-6770 GCA_964247445.1 uncultured Acidobacteriaceae bacterium
ATCTATTACGGCTTCCTGGCGAGCGCGCTGGTCATGGTGTTAGCCGGGATCGCGCAGGCGATCTGGGGAGTTGCGGCGGAGCGCAAGCCGCTTGAGGAGATCGGCTAGAGCATTTCGGATGGTGTAGGTTGAGCCTTTTTGACTGTTCCTGCCGGGAAAAGCTATCTCGCTTTTCGGTAAGTGCTCTAAGCGTGAACTCCCAGCAGGGAACTTACAATGCGGACATACTCCGTCGGGTGCAACAGCGGCGGCAGTATCTCGTCGAACTCTTCCGGTTCCGGTTGAAGGACTTTTTCCGTGTAGATGATCAAGGTATCCGGGCTGAGCGCGCGGATGCGCCGGGCTAACTCAGCCGCGAGTCGCGGTTCAAGCGTTTGGCACAAGTGCACCAGCGCGATATCTGTCAATCGGGTGAGCGCAACCGAGTCATACGCGTGGTGATATGTTACCTCGTACCCGAAACGCTTCAGGATGTCACAGCGCGAGCGCAGCAGAACCGTCTCGGAGCCGATCAGGAGGATGCGTTTCAGCTCATTGATGGGTGCACGCCCGGAGTCGGCGTCCAACTGGAGTCCGCGAGGCTCGACCGACGGCTCGGGCCCCTCCCGTGAACTGTCTTCCCGCTTGCAAATGCGAACGATCTGCCTGCTTTCGGCTGGAGCGCTCCGCCACAAAATAGGACGGCGCAGGTCGGCTTCTCGTAAAGGAAGCGTTTCCTGCGCCGACCCGCCGACGCTGATCAGGGGGAGGGGCTGGGGCATTACTTTCTCTTTCGGGCGCTTGGGGAAGCGTGTCCTAAACTTAAAGTGTGGCGGAGCACGGTGTAACTAGGTCCTTCCCTAGTAATTGTGCAATTGCGAGATTTTCACGCACCCGCAAACTCACAGGTTGCCGAGCCCTTGCAAGTGTTCAGGCCGGTACACTGGAGGGCGCGGGCGGAGGGCAAGCATGGCGAATCAACCGGAGCTGAGCAGCCCGGAATACGGAAGCGGAACAGAAGAGACGCAAGCTCCGGTAGTTGGGGAACCGGAAGACGCATCCGCTCCGGCGGGTCGAAGCGGAGCCATGGTGACGGCGGACGAGAGCCGCGAACCCTCGCTCCCCTATCTGGTGGTGGCGTTCGGCTCCTCAGCCGGAGGACTCCAGCCGTTCCGGGCCATCCTGGAACACTTGGCGGTCGACACAGACATGGCGTTTGTGGTGGTGCCGCACCTCGCGCCTGACATCACCTCGCACCTGATGGAGATCGCGGGCCGGTGCACGCGCATGCCGGTGGAGGCCATCGCGGACGGGGTACGCCCGGAGCCGAACCGCCTGTACATCCTGCAGCCGAATGAAATGGCGGAGCTGCGCGGCGGCTTCTTTCAGGTGCGTCAGCGTGACGCGGACGACCGTATCCCGCGCTCCATCGCCCTGTTTTTCCGCTCGCTGGCGGCCGATCAGAAAAATCACTCCGTCGGCGTGGTGCTTTCAGGGGCCGACTCGGACGGCGCGCTGGGCTTGAAGACGATCAAGGGCGAGGGCGGCTTCGCGATCGTGCAAAAGCCGGAAACCGCGGAGCACAGCGGCATGCCCCGTTACTCCATCGCCGCCGACCATGTGGACCTGGTTCTTTCGCCGCAGGAGATCGCGGCAAACCTCCACCGCCTGGCGCGGCAGTTTCATCGCCCGGAGATGCGCTCGCTTGAAAAGGCCGAGCTGCCGCCGAGCGATGTCCAAAGCCTCGCGCGCATCTTTCAAATACTGCAAGCGGCTTCAGGCCTGGATCTTCGGCAGTACAAACCGGATACGCTTCGGCGCCGCATCGCCCGGCGCATGGTCCTCCTACAGCTGGAAACGCTTGCCGAATACCAGCGCTATCTCGTCGCGCGCAAGGAAGAAGTCCAGAACCTACAGGAAGACGTGCTGATCGGCGTCACGCGCTTTTTCCGGGACGATGGTTTTTGGCAGGCGTTCTCTTTTGACCTCCTCCCGACTTTTTTCCAGGACCGCGCTCCCGGCGAGGCGATCCGCATCTGGAGCGCGGGCTGCTCCACGGGCGAGGAAACCTACTCGGCGGCGATCGCGATGCTGGAATACACCTCGACCCACGACATCGACGTGAGCATCCAGGTTTTCGGCACTGACGCGAGCGCGCGCTCCATTGAGATGGCGCGCCAGGGCATCTACCCGAACTCGCTGGCCGATGAGATCGGCATGGAGCGGCTCCGGAAGTATTTCGTCAAGGTGGACCGCGGCTACCAGGTATCCAAGCGCGTGCGGGACCTGTGCATCTTTGCCAAGCACAACCTGTGTTCGGACCCGCCGTTCTCGCGCATCGACTTCCTGTTCTGCCGCAACGTGATGATTTACTTCAACCAGGCGCTGCAGCGGCAGGTGCTGGCCACCTTCCATTACGCGCTGGAGCCGTCGGGCTACCTGCTGCTGGGCGCGTCTGAAACGCTTCGGGATTACGACGAGGTATTCAGCCCGACGGACCGCAAGAACAAGGTTTACACCAAGCTCAGCGGCAGCTTCCCGGGCGACCCCAGTCTGCCGTTCGATCACCCGCGGGTATTCTCCGACATAGGCGACAACAAGGCTGCGGAGCCGCCCGACCGTACTTGGTCGGATTTGGACCTTCAGCGCGCGGCCGACCGCATCGTGCTTTCCCGCTATGCGCCGCCGGGGCTGATCGTCGATGCGCAGCTGAACGTGCTGCAGGCGCGCGGGCAAACCGCTCCATTTGTCGAGCTTGCCCACGGTTCGGTGAGCTGGAGCCTGCAGCGCGTGTTGCGCGAAGGCTTGGCCACGCCCGTGCGCGAGGCTGCCCAGCGCGCCATCGACGGCAACATGCCGGTTTCTCGCTTGGTCGAAATCCTGGGCGAAGGCGGCAAGCCGCGACAGATCCGGGTCGATGTGCTGCCCATCAGCTTGAGCAGCGAGGCCGCGCGCAGCTACATGATCCTGTTTATCGGGACCGCGGAAGGATTGGCGCAGCCTGTTCTTTTTCAGCCGCTCTCGCCCGAAACCAGCCAGGACGATAAGGATCGCGTGGCCGCGCAGCTCCGGCAGGATCTTTCCTCGACACGCTTCCACCTCCAATCGCTGGTGGAAGAGCGCGACACGCGCAACCAGGAGTTGGTCTCGGCCAACGAGGAGATCCAAAGCGCGAACGAGGAGCTCCAAAGCGCGAACGAAGAGCTGGAAACCATGAAGGAGGAGCTCCAAAGCGCGAACGAGGAGCTCCAAACCGTCAACGACGAGCTGCAGCAGCGCAACACGGTGCTGACGCAAACCGGCAATGACCTGGCGAACCTGCTCAGCAGTGTGAACATCCCCCTGCTCATGCTTACCGACGAGCTCCATATCCGGCAGTTCACCCCGCCCATGGAGCGGCTCTTGAACATCCGCCCCTCCGACGTCGGGCGCGCCATCAGCGAGATACGACTGCAGCTTTCGGTCGAAAATATCGAGCCGGTGCTGCAAGATGTGCTCGAAACCCTGGCCACGCGCGAGCTTGAAGTGCGGGACCGCGAAGGCCGCTGGCACCTGCTGCGGGTCAGGCCCTATCGCACGGCGGAAAACAAGATCGAAGGGCTGGTTCTGGTGCTGGTCGACATCCACGAGCTGCGCCGCAGCCTCCAGGACGTGCGGGACGCGCGCGACTTCGCCGATACGGTGGTCGAATGCGTGCCGGTGCCGGTCGTGGTTCTGACCGAGGACTTGCGCGTCCGCCAAGCCAATACCGCCTTCCGCGACCTGACCCGTCTGCAAACCCGCGACCTGATCGGGCGCTCCATGCCGCTGCTGTTTCAAAGCCTTTGGGGGCTGGACGGCTTCGAAACCAAGCTCGAAAGCCTCCTGGCCGGCGAACCGGGCATCCCGATCGAATTCGAGCACCGGTCAAGCAAGGCGGACGGTACGATTCTGGGTATCAATGCTCAAATGCTGCAGACGGACGGCAGGCGCGTGATCCTGGTGATGATGGAGGACATCACGCTGCGCCGAAATGCCGAGCAGATCGCGACCGGCCAACGGGAAGCGCTGGAGCGCGAGATTGAGCGCACCAACCGGACGCTGCACCGCGCGCAAGGCGAGCTGCAGGAGCTGACGGCGCACCTGTTCACCATGCAGGAGGAGGAACGGCGCCGCGTGGCGCGGGAGCTCCACGACGATGTGGCCCAACGCCTGAGCGCGGTGCAGCTGCTGCACGAGCGAAGCCGCCGGGAAGTGGACGGCAAGCGAACGGAGGAGGACGAAGCGATCCACAAAGCCTTGGACTCGTTAAATACGGATGTACGCGCGATTTCGCACCGCCTCCACCCTTCCATCCTTGAAGATCTCGGGTTGGTCGAAGCGGTTCACACCCTGGTGCGGGACTTTGAAGAACGGGAAAATATTCTTGCCAGCTTTATCAACGTGAGCGTCCCGGAGACGATTCCCATGCTGGCCTCGACCACTGTGTACCGGGTCGCGCAGGAAGCGCTGCGCAATGTGGCCAAGCACGCCGGAAAAGCGCACGTAAAAGTGCTGCTGGAAGGCGAAGAAGGCCGCTTGAAGCTGGAAGTGCGCGACTCCGGCCTGGGCTACGACCAGGAAGCGGAAGAGCCCACGGGCGGCTTGGGGCTGATCTCAATGAAGGAGCGCGCGCGCGTCGCCCAGGGTACGTTGGAGATCCAGTCCTCCCTGGGACGGGGCACGGCTGTGCTGTTGAGCGTACCCTTGAACGGACCATTGGACGGAGCGGCGGATGCAAACGCATAGACAACGGGTGTTAATCGCGGACGACCACGCCTTAATGGCCGAAGGCATCCGGGGCCTGCTCGCGAGCGAGTACGACGTGCTCGGCATCGCGACGGATGGGCGCATGCTCCTGCGGGATGCGGTGGCAATGCGCCCTGAGATCATCTGCCTCGACATCGGCATGCCGGAGATGAACGGAATCCAGGCGGCGGCCGAGCTGAGCCGGCAGCTGCCCCGCGCCAAGCTGGTATTTGTGACGCAGCAGCTCGAACTGCCTTACCTCCGGGCCGCCTTTCACGCCGGCGCTTCCGGCTACGTGGCCAAGCAAAGCGCCAGCACCGAGCTCCTGGAAGGGCTGCGGCAGGTGCTGGGCGGGCGGCAGTACATCACGCCGCTGCTGGCCGCCGAGGCGGAATCGCTCCACGGCGAGCTCCATCGGGACCTTTCCAAGACCTATGCGGACCGGCTGACGCCGCGCCAGCGCGAAGTGCTGAAGCTGACCGCGGAAGGCCGGACCATCAAGGAAATCTCGAGCAAGCTGGCGATCTCGCTCAAAACAGTTGAGTTCCACAAAAGCGCGCTGATGAATGAGCTGGGCTTGCGCACCACGGCGGACCTGACCCGCTACGCGCTGGCGCACCGCTTTATTGCTTAAGGGAAGGTCTGAATAAGTACGAAAGAGGGGTCATCCCGAGGAGCACAGCGACGAAGGATCTGCTTTTAAGCATTTCGGAGGAAACCAGATTGTTCGCTCCGCTCAGAATGACACCTATTCAGAGTCTCCCTAGGTCCCTTACACCATCGCGGGCGCGTCCAGCTTCAGCACAAGCACGGTCATGTCGTCGTGCTGCGGCGCGCCCCGGGTGAACGCATCGGCCTCGCGGAAGACGGTCTCGAGAACGGCATCCGCGGAATGCGCGTGCGCCGCCGATGCAGCGTGGACCATGCGCTCCTCGCCCCACTCTTCTTCCGCGTGCGTCATGGCTTCGCTGATGCCGTCGGTGTAGGCCAGCAGGAGGTCGCCGGGCTCAAGCTGCAAGGTCTGCTCGGCATAGGGCGCGAACGGCAGAAGACCGACAACCGGACCGTCGGCCTCCAGCCGGAGGATTTTGGGCGCGGAGCCCCCGTTGCGGCGCAGCACCAGCGGCGCGTTGTGGCCGGCGTTCACGCATTCCAGCTGGAGTGTTTCCGGGTGGAGCGCCCCGAAGAAAAAGGTCGCATAGCGGTTCGCGGCCGAGCTCTCGTACACCAGCTTATTTACCTTGTGCATCAGCTTCGCGAAGTCGCGCGGGTTGTCGAGCGTGATGCCGCGCAGCGACGCGCGGAGCGAGGCCATGAGCAGCGCGGCGGAAATGCCCTTGCCGGACACGTCGCCGATGGCTAGGCCGAGCCGCCCGTCCGAAAGCGGGAAGACGTCGAAGTAGTCGCCGCCCACACCGAGCGCCGGGCGGCAGTGCCCGGCGATGGAACCGCCGGGCAGAGGGGGCATGGTCTGCGGGAACAGCCGCTCCTGCACCTCGCGGGCGATTTCTAGCTCGCGGTTGGCGCGCTCGCGCTCCCCGGCTTCGCGGGCGAGCGAGTGCGCCAGTTCGCTGATTTCAAGCGCCATACCGGTCTGGTTCGCGAGGGTTTGCAGCAGCTGCAGGTCGGATTTCGAGTACGCGGCTTCGGACTGCTTGGGCCCCAGCGCCATGACGCCCATCAGGCGCTCGCGCCCGGGCAGGGCCAGCAGCACCTCCGCGCCCAGGCGGTCCAGGATGCCGCGCTCCCGCTCGCCCGCGAGCAGGTACCAGGCTTCCGGGTCTTCCCGGTACAGCTGCGCGGGGGTGCTGGTGTTCGACAAACGGCGGATGGTGGACCCGGTGACAGGCAAGGCCAAGCTGCGGGGCGCGTCGCCCGTGGCTTCGGTAAGGCAGAACTCTGCCCCGTCGCGCAGGAGCATGCCGATATGGCTGACGTGGAGCGTGTCGGCGACGCAGCGGGCGACAGTCTGCAAGAGCGGCGCGGTGTCGGTGTAGCGGCGCACTTCCATGGCCAGGTCGCCC
>CAXTUV010000182.1:0-6649 GCA_964247445.1 uncultured Acidobacteriaceae bacterium
TACTGCTGCCTGCCGCTCCGCTTACCGCACAGCTCGCACCCGGCTATCTGGTTTCGGTCACGGAAGATGTGGCCGTGGTCGGCCTCACTTCGCCTCCCATCACGCTCACCGCCACCGTGGCTCCAACCACCAATGCGCCACTGTCGAGTTTGGACGGCATGATGGTCAACTTCGGGGGGAGGCTTGTACCTGTCAAGAACGGCACGGCAAGCGCGAAGATCCCCTACGACACGGAGCACCCCGGCGGGTATGAGCTGGAGGTGGATTTCCCTTCCAACTACAGCCCGGTAGACGGCGGCAGCTTCAAGATTGTCGACGTCGCCCAGCGCTATCAGCCTTTGCCTACCGCCCTTTCCGGCGAGTACGTTTTCGTGGTCAAAAGCTACACGGGCAACGGCACGGCGCGGGGCGGCGAAGGCGTCAGCATCGGCGTGCTCAACTTCAGCTTCAGCAATCAAGGACTGCCGATTGTCAGTGGAGAGCTCGACTACACGGGCGCGCTCGGCACCTTCCATGCGCTTCCGGTCACGGGTACATACTCCATCGACGGCAACGGCGTGGCCGGCATTACGATTACCTCCTCGGCGGGAACGCAGCACTTCAGCCTCGCCATCGAAGTCGAGCAGCTCACCTTCCTGAACAAAATCACGCAAGCCTCGCTGGTTGAAACGGACACGCCGCTCCTGGCGGGCGCGGGCATGCTGTACGCCAGAGGCGTCTTCAACCGGCCCGCCACGTCCGCCCCGCCGCTGAAGACCGACCTGAGCGGAGCACTGTTTCAGCTTGCCGGGGAGTCCTACTTCGGCGGTTCATTTCCTCTCCCGGTGTCCTTGACCGAAAACTCGCAGGGTTCTGTTCTGCCGCCGACCGTGGCTCTGGTGTCGGGCGCATACGTGCAGCGGAACGTGCCGGTCACTTTCAGTGATGCTTCGCAGCCGGATGCCTTCGGGCGCTTCACCTTCACGCTCACCGTGCCGAACGGGCCCACGCAGCTGCCGACCGACTATGCCGCCTACGGCATCGACAACGCGCGCGTTCTTCTCCTGTCCACTGATCCGGTCGCGAGTAAAGTGCTGCTCAGCGGGGAAGCGGATGTGCCGGTAGACCAGCAATCGCAGTAAAGAGCAAGCAGGTCCACGAGCTTGCTCTTCCCTGCGGACGGGACAAGTCGAACTTCATGAAAGCGCTGTACGCGCCATCTCGTAACTTGTACCTTTCTTACTTCCGCGGCTGCTTTCACACCCGCTGATGCCGCTCACTACGCGGCTGCGTCCTTGCAGGCAACGATCACCCCGTGAGCAAGGCCACGGTCACGATTCCAAACCTGACCGCTTCAGATACTGCTGACTGCTGAACGGCGCCCATCGATGCCGTACCGCTGGTAGGTGGGCAAGCCTCGATCAGCTTTCCTTTCTCTTATCTCGCGCCGGCAAAGCAGTTCCGTGCCGCGCTCACCCCTCAGTACAGCGGAGATGCAAACTTTCTTCCGTCCTCTGCCATGTTCACAATCATCGACTGATGAAGCGCACGACTAAGTCGAATGAAGTTGTCTAGGCTGGTGCCGATGCTCGGCGGGAAGCACCCTGTCCGACTTCGCTTGCCTCAGAGAGAAACAAGCAGACTGGCGCATATGGAGGAGCGACTGCACAATCGAAGGGTAATTCTCAGCATTTTCGTCCTTCTGCTGTTCGCGGCTTTCGGAACAGCGCGCCACCTCCAAGTACCGGGCGATGATCTCGCCCCCTCCTACTGCGCTTGCAGGTTGCTGGCTGCCGATCAAGGGGAGCACCTTTTCAGCAGGGACGCGCACAACTTCGATGTTGTCCATGATCCGGTCTGGCTGGAGCTGGGTAGAGAAAGGCAACTGCCGACTGCTGTTCATCCCTACGTGCAAAGCCCGTTATGGGCATTTTCACTTCGGCCGCTATGCACTCGCATGAACTATCCCGCATTTCGGGCCGGGTTTCTCGCGGTTGTGAGCGCCGCGCTTGTCGCGACGATCGGTTTCGCGGCGTGGGCGTGGACGCGTCGCTTGTTCCACCCGGCATGGCTCGCCGTCCTTTGCGCCGCGCTTTACGGAACCGAAGCCTACAAGTACACGATGGTTCTCGTGCAGAGCCATATTCTTTTCGTCCTGCCGGCCCTCCTAGCGGTTTTCTGCGCTTCCCGCGGACGCTCCGGGTGGGCCGGCGCACTGCTTTCCGTGGCTGCCGCCGTGAAAATCACACCGGGCTTTCTCTTGTTCTACTGGCTGGGCAAGCGAGACTGGCGCGCTTCGATCAGCTTCCTGGCCTTTTCGATCCTTCTTGCTGCACTCAGTTTGTCCGTCATCGCGCTGCCGGTCAATTTGGCTTACCTCCATAGCCTTGCTCAACTCTCCAATGCGCTTCTGGTGTCGTGGAACAACCAGTCTCTCGCGGCTTGGTGGATGAGTTCCCGATTTCCCTCGCATGAGCAGGGGGCCTGGCACCTTTTTCCGCTTCCCGGACAGGTGAAATGGGCGTGTACCCTGCTTTCCATCGCAGCAGCCTTATTTGGCGGCTTCCTGGATCGCTCAAGCGACTCGCGCAAACCTCCTTACGGCGCTGCTTTGGCTTTCCTCGGCATCACCGTCTTCGCTCCGATCGCCTGGACGCATTATTACGTTCTGCTGATCTTTCCGCTGATCTTGTTGCTGGACCGCGCGCTTGCGGCGAAGTCGCCGGTAGTGCTTGCGACGGTTGGGCTTGTCCTTATCCTCAACTTAGATTTCGAGGCGACAGGCGGCTTGCTGAAGAGCTTCAGGCTGTTTCCGCTCGCGCGGCCGGAGTTCTTGAGTGGACTGATCACCATGGCTGCTCTAGCCGGCATCGGCGTGCAGACCAAAATGCTGCAGCACGCTGCGGGCGCATCCACTCCCACAGAGCAGTAAAGTAAGCAATGCCGCGTGACACAGGATGCAGCACCGGTGCGCGCATCCACTGCCGCAGCCGGCGAGGTGGACCCCGCATGCCGAGTCTCCCGTCCGAGATTGAGGACTTCCGACAGCGGTCCACCGGTGATCAGCGCATTCAGCCTGGCCGGCACGCGCTGATATAGATTCACAATCCGCCCTGCTCTCGGTGGAGAAGCTGCGTGCTCGAAGCTTACAAGGGCTCACCCGGCCCCTTATGCATCCCGGTCGGTCCCTTCCAACATCTCCAGCATTTCCTTTTCGGAAAGCCACTCCGCGGTGTTCCAGCAATAGCCTCCCTCATCAAGCGAGGCGAAGCAGATGCGCTGGACCTTACTGCTGCTCCCCGGCCCCGGCATGAGCCTTTGGCCCGGGTGCTGCGGGCAGAACAGCCTCGCACCATCGAAAGCAAGCTCTTGCACGAGTCTGATCTCTGCCATAGCATCCTCAGCGAGAAGCGATACGCGGTCAGTGGTAGGCCTGTCAATTTGAGTGGTCCCACCCATTGGTGGTCCAGCGCTTCCCAGGAGCTTCGGTGGCGAGGACCACGCATTCCTGCCTTGACAGAAGCGCGGCAGATGCCGGCCTGTGGCGTTTCCGCGCTGAGGTGAGCTGCGCCGTAGGAAAGTTCCGCCACAGCATGTCCCGTTCCCGTGTGCGGACGCGACGATCGCGACTTCGACACGCTGGAAGGAGACGGAAGCCCGTCAATAAGCTGCCTGTGATGCCGCGAACGTTGCACGGCTCACAACCTGGCGGCTGGACGCGGTTGTATTCGCCTCGCAGGTGTGGGTCGCGCTTCCCGATGAGATCGGAGAGCTTCGGCGTGCTGAAGCCGTCGTCATCCTTCTCGGCGAGCGGCCCGGCCTCAGCGCGTGCGACAGCCTAGGCGTGTATCTGACGTATGCGCCGCGCCCGGGCCGCACAAATGCGGAGCGCAACTGCATCTCCAACATCCGTCCCGAAGGCCTCGACTACGACGACGCTGTGTCCAAGCTGCTGTTTCTTCTTCATGCCGCGCGCCGCCTTCGAACGAGCGGCGTCAGCCTAAAAGACACAAGTGAGGAGATGCCGAGTCTGCTCGGCTCCCGCGACGGCACGGCGTTGTGACCCGCGCTGAAGGCAGGCGCGCGGCTAAGCTCCGCCGCGCCTGCCGGGCAGGGCTTAAAAGGCAAGCCGCAGGCTCATCTGCACATTGCGCGGGCCCGCCGAAGGGCCGTAGCTGGTCGTCGCGTCCTGCACGTTCGAGATTGTGCCGAAGTTGCCGGAGCTGATATTGGTGGCGGGCGCGGCCAGGTTGGTGTGGTTGAACAGATTGGCGAACTGGGCTTCGTAGCGCAAGTTGACCCGTTCCGTGATCGCGAAGTTCTTCCCCGCAGTTCCGGCAAAGCTGACCGTGCCTGGACCGACAAGCTGCCCCACGGAAGCGTTTCCGAAGCGCCCGATGTTGTTGCCCGGCGTCGCGAATGCGGCGACGTTGAAATAGTGGTTGCGGTTTCGGTTCGCCGGCTGCGTGGACACGCCCGGCACCACGTCCGGTCGCTGATCCGTGGTCACGCCGCGCACAAGCACGCCCGTGCCGGAAGGGTCCGTGCCGGAGAAGTCCGGCGTGAGGAACGGGCCGGACTGCCAGAGCTGGATGCCCGCGACGGACCAGCCGCCAATCGCGAGATTCGCGCCGCGGCCCAGGCCGCCCGCGAAGCGCTGGCCGCGCCCGAACGGCAGGTCGTACTCAAACGTGCCGACGAAGCGGTTGCGCCGTACATAGATGACGTTGCCGTAGTCCGCGGCCTCGCCGAAGCGGTTGAGCTCGGTCGCGCCGTTCTCGGCGGTCAGATTGGAGGGTACGGTGCCGAGCGCGTTCGAGGTGTCCTTCGCCCACACATAGTTCGCGTCGAGCGTCAGACCTTTCACGTAGCGCCGCTCCACCTCGACCGTGGCCGCGTTGTATTTCGCGCTGGGGCCGTTGGAGCGGGTCAGCACGGCATTGAAGTTCGGGTAGGGCAGGCCGTTTTGCGCCGTATATGCCGCATAGCCGAGTGTATTCGCGGGCACCTGGTTCAGGTCGGGGCTTTGGATCAGCTGCGTAGTGTGCGAGCCCGTATAGCCGAGCCGAAGCACGGTCGCATAGCCGAGCGACTGCTCCACCTGCGCGTTCCACTGCAGCTCGCGCGGGTCTTTCAAATCGATTTGGTTGGCTCGACGAAAGTCCGGTTTCGCGCCGGTGCCCCCACCCGCGCCGCTCGGAAACACATTCGGGAACTGCAACGATAGGTCGGGCGTCTGCGGGAAAAGAAGGAAGTTGCTCGTCGCCACACCCGCGAGCGAGTACAGGACCGAGCCCAGCACGGGCACGGTGTAGACGCCGAAGCCCGCATGAATGACCGTACCGTTTTTCTGGTTTTGGAAGGGCTGCCAGGTGAAGCCGATACGCGGGTCCACGTCGCCGTAATAGGTGTTGCGCAGCGTGTCGGGCAGCCCGGCGGTTTGGTTGGTCACGATCGGGGTGGACCCGATGGACTGCGCGAAAACGGGCAGCACCTGTGCCAAGCCCCGCTGCCCTTGCACGACGACGCGGCCGCCGGGAAAGTTCGGTTGGAAGTTGGCAAGCTGCTTGGTTTGATCATTAAAGGCCGCGTTGATCTGGTAGCGCAGGCCGTAGTCGACCGTGAGGTTGGGGCGGAGCTTCCAGCTGTCCTGCGCGTAAAAGGAGAGCGAGTAGGCGAACGGGAGTACATCCGGTCCATCCTCCGAGTAGTCGGTTGCCGCGGGTAGGCCGACCAGGAAGTCGGCGAAGGAGGAGCCGCCGCCCGTATACGCGCCGCTGAAACTGTAATCGCCGTACTGGTCGCCGTTGGTGAAAGCGAGATAGTCCTGGAATTGGTAGTGGAGGTAATCGAAGCCGAACTTGACGGCATGCTTACCGAACGCCCACACCAAGGAATCGTTGATGTTGTAGGTGAAGTTCTTGGTCACATGCGGGCGGCCGTCGCTGTTGTTGGTCACGATGCTGCCGTCGTTGAAGTTAAGCGCGGGTACGCCGCCCGTGCTCGGCGCTTGCGGCAGCCCGCTGATGCCGGCTGCCGCGAGGATGGCTGAGCCCTGGCCCGCAAGCGGGTACCCGGTGTACGTGTTCGCGAGCGAGTAGCCGCCGCGCAGTTCGTTTACAAGCGAGGGCGCGATGGTCCAGCTATAGGAAGCGACAACGTTGCGCAGCTTATTTTGGTTGGAAAAAGTTCCGTTCGCGGGATCGTAGGTGGTCGAGCCGCCCGTGCCGGTCAGGGCTACATTTTTGCCGCCGAACCGCGCCCAGAGCCGGTGCCGTTCCGTGAAGTTTTCATCGATCCGAACATCGATGTTATCGAGCGTGTAGTCGCCCGGGAAGTTGGCGACGTAATTGTTCACGTTGCCGGGCAGGTTGGCATGCGGGTAGACGGCGTTGAGCAGCGCCGCCGAGGACGGGTTAACCGGAATCTGGTTATTCGGGTAGGGCCGGCCCGTGCGGGGGTTGAACAGCTGCGATGGATAAGCCGACAGGTCGCCCGCGCGAAACGCGTCCGAGGGCACGCTGATGTCGATCGACCCGGCTTCCGGGCGGCGGGTGCCTTCGTAGTCGAAGAAGAAAAAGGTACGGTTCTTGAGTAAGTCGAGGTGTGGGACGAGAACAGGCCCGCTGATGAAACCGCCGAAATCGTTCGCGGTCAGCTTCGGCTTCAG
>CAXTUV010000183.1:0-6600 GCA_964247445.1 uncultured Acidobacteriaceae bacterium
AGTCGAGGTAGGTCGACCCGCTTTCCGCGCACAGCCTTTGCAGAAACCGGTTCAGCTCGCGAATTTTTTCGGGCGGCCGCCCGGTAAGCATGGCCTGCCCGGCTTTGCCGTAGGCGCTGACCGGCGTCACTGAAGAGAAAATCACCCGTATGCCGTGCGCGGCGGCCAGGGTGAGCAACGCCCGGTAGTCCGCCTCGATCTGCTCGGTGGTTTCCGGGCCGGAGTTGGCCGCCAGGTCGTTTGTCCCGGCTAGGATGAGTACCACCGCCGGACGGAGCCCGAGCACGTCCTGCCAGTAGCGCACCAGCATCTGCGGCGTGGTTTGCCCGCTGATGCCCCGGTTCACATACGGCTTGCCGGGGAAGAACTGGTCCAGGTGCCAGGAGTCCGTAATGGAGTCGCCGAAGAAAACCACTCTCTTCTCGCCCGCGGCAGGCGCGGGCAGGGCGGCATCGGCCTGCGCATAGCGGGCAAGTTGGCCGTAATCGTTGAATCGCGCGCGCAGCTGGTCCAGCTGCTGGTTTTCAGCAACCGAGGGCACCACGGCCCGGGGCTGGACGGCATTCACCTGCCCGCAGGCGGTCGCGGCAAGTAGGAGGAAAACAGGCAGGAGGCGCATGCCGGTACGGTAGCATTCCCTTGCGTGGACTCGGAAACCGTACAGACGATGGAACAGGCGGTGGAGCGACTCGGTCCCGGGCCGCTGACCGAGCCGGCGCTGCAAACGCACATTCGGCCGCTGTTTTCCCGAGCTCTGGCCGGGGGTGGGAACTACTTCGTCACGCACGCCCTGGGCCGCCCGCTCGACCGAACCGCCTTCGACGTCGCCAAGGGTGTCGAGGCCTGGACCGCCAGGCTGCGCGGCGCGTGGGAGCCGTGGCTGGCCGAGGAAGAGCAGTACCGCGCGCAGGTAGCCCAGCTGCTCGGCCTACCCGCGCCCAGCCTGGTTGTGCCCAAACTGCACGCCGAGGCCGCCTTGCGCGCCGTGCTCAACACGCTGCCGCAAGGCGCGACCGTGCTTACGACCGAGGATGAGTTCGCGGCGGTCGCGGTCGTGCTGGCGCAGTATGCGGCGGTTGGGCGTTTGCGGGTGGTGCGCGCGGCTTCTGACGGGGGCCGCTGGCATGCCGGCTGCTTCGATGCTGCGCTGCGCAATAACCCGCAAACGAGCCTGGTAGTGGTTTCGCAGTGCTTTTACAAAGATGGGCAGCTATTTGGCGGCCTGCCCGAGCTCGCCCAAATCTGCCGGGCGCAAGGGGCGCGACTGTTGGTCGATGGGTATCACTCAGTCGGGGCGGTCCCGGTCGATATGCCCGCGCTGGGTTGCGACTACCTGCTGGGCGGCTGCTACAAATACCTGCGCGGCGGCCCGGGAATCGGCTTCCTGGCATTCGCGCCGTGGATCCCGGACCAGGTGCGGCCGCTTGACATCGGCTGGTTCGCCCAGGACATGACGCTTACAGTGGAAGCCGAGCCGACGGGGTACCGGCAGATCGACCCATGGCAGCCCGGCGGGCCAACGCTGCGCCCGGGCGGGGATGGATGGCTGGAAGGCTCGCCCGCCGTGCTCACCTACTATCAGGCGCGCGCCGGGCTTGCGTTTACGCTCGCGATGGGCATGGACCGGCTTAGGGCGTACTCGCTCGGGCAGCTTGGGTTCTTGAAACAAGCACTCGCGGCTCACGGCATCGAGAGCTGCGGCGCGGACGAGCGCCATGGACAGTTTCTGGTCGTCCCGCATCCGCGCGCCCCGGAGCTCGTTGCAGCGCTCGCCCGGGAAAATATCATCGTGGATGAGCGAGCCGGGAATGTCCGCCTGTGCCCCGACCTGCTGACCACGCGCGAGGAACTGGAGCAGGCTGCACAGGCACTCGTACGGCTCTCGAAAACGCGTTAACGGACGGGCGCGGGAGGCGGCGGCGCGATACCGTTCATACGCAGGTATTCCACAATCTGGCCGTAGTGGTCGAAGCCATGCACGGCCACCCAGGCGGCCTCTGTTTCCTTGGTTTGATTGGCTCCTACGCCGATATCGTCGACGAACTCACCCTGGTTCGCGGGCGTGATGGTGGCGATTGCCTGATGCACGGCTTGAAAGGAAGCCTGGAGCGCGGCCAGGATATTGTCCTTGCCCTTCGTCGCATTGACGGTTTTAAGGTCGACCGTCGGATCCTTGCCTGTCAGGTTGGAGGCGATCGCGTAATTCGCAGCCGCAACGTGCGTGAGCTCTTCCGAGAAGGTGCGTACTTTTGTGAAGTCAGCGCCGGGAATATGGAGCGAAGCGGGTGTGAAGTCGTATTTGTCGGCCGGCATGGCTCGGGCGGCGCTCAGTATCTCACCCTCAAACCGTCCAACCAAATCTTCCACCGCCTTAGCAGGTGCGGGCATCTTGGTCGTCTGACCTTGCGTAATGCCGATGCTTGCCGAGGCGAGCGCACATGCCATCCAAAACTTTGTCATACCTTGCCGGCCTCCGAGCTAGCCTGCAATATCGGCTGCTTAAGCCAGACTGTACCATCGCTTACGGAGTGAGGCTTACCGTGTTGCCTTTACAGCGGCTCGCCTGCGTCCAGCGCCCGGAACAACGCGGGCACGTCCAGGTAGATCGCGGTACCCGCAACCTCCAAACGCTCGCGTTCCACCCAGAATGCGCCCTCGCAGGCCTCTGCGGTGCGTGTCTCGGGGTCGATGAGCCACATATTTGTGATGCCCATCGCCGTGTAGTCCTTTGCGCGCTTTCGCAGTGCTGAAGGCTGTCGCTGGGCGAGAGTACCTCGATGGCGAGCAGGGGAGGCTTGACCAAAACCGGCGGATGCGGTCCCGCCCAGTCAACCACGACATCGGGCAGGCGTACATGGTTCGCCGACACGCGCGTCCGGACATCGATGGAAGGCAGCACGTTCCATTCGCCGCCATGCTGGAGGAACCAAGTAAAAATCAGTCCGTGGATGAAGCCATGATCCCAGCGTCCCATTGGCTTCTCCTCCAGCCGCCCGTCCAGAAACTCGACATCGGGCCGATAGCTGGTCCTGAGATACTCCTCAATGGTGATAAGCGGTGCCGGCGTCGCCATGGCCTTAGCTTACCCCTGTTTCCACGTTCCGGCCCCGGTTTTCCAAAGCATCCCTCACGACGGCCAAGAACTAAACTGGAAGCGTGCCGGAATTCACTCATCTCCACCTCCACACCGACTTTTCACTGCTTGATGGGGCGTGCGACGTCGACAAGCTGGTCAAGCGCGTCCAGGATATCGGCCAGACTTCAGTCGCTATCACTGACCACGGCAACATCTACGGCGCGGTGCACTTTTTCGAAGCGGCGAAGAAGCAAGGCGTCAAGCCGATCCTGGGCTGCGAGCTGTACGTGTGCCAAAAAGAGGACCACCGGGCCGACCCGCAGGGCGACGACTACAACCACCTGCTGGTGCTCGCCGAGAACGAGGAAGGCTACCGCAACCTGGTCCGCATCACGTCGGAAGCATCACTGCATGGTTTCTACCGCAAGCCCCGCATTTCAAAGAAGTATCTAGCCGAGCATGCGTCCGGCTTGGTGGGTTTCTCGGGCTGCTTGGCGGGTGAGCTCGCGCAAAACTTGATGAAGGACAACTACGAGGGCGCCAAGCGCACCGCCGGGCAGTACCAGGACCTGTTCGGCAAGGGCAATTTCTTCCTGGAAATTCAAGATCACGGCATGGAACTTGACCGCAAGATCCACGACGATATGTTCCGTTTGGAGCGCGAAACCGGCATCCCCTTGGTCGCGACCAACGACTCGCACTACCTATGCGAGGACGACCACCACGCGCACGAGATCCTCCTGTGCGTGCAGACCGCCGGCAGCATCCACGACCCCAAGCGATTTAAGTTCGACTCCGACCAGTTCTATGTGAAAACCGCGGCTGAGATGGAGCGGTTGTTTTCCCACGCGCCCGAAGTGGTGGGGCGCACCATGCAGTTCGCCGAGCGCTGCCAGCTCAAGCTCAACAAGGTCGAGAACCCCTTCCCCGAATTCGCCGTGCCGCCCGGGCACACCGTCGATACCTTCTTCGAGCAAGTGTGCCGCGAGGGCTTTCAGAAGCGGCTCGAAACCAGCATCAAGCACCTCCAGGACACGGGCAAGCTGCGGCAGCCGCTTACCGATTACCACGCCCGTTTGGAGCGCGAGCTCGACTGCATCAAGTCGATGAAGTTTCCCGGCTACTTCCTCATCGTGTGGGACTTCATCCGCTACGCGCGCGAGCACGATATTCCGGTAGGCCCGGGCCGCGGTTCGGCCGCGGGCTCGCTTGTCGCGTACGTCATGGGCATCACCGACGTGGACCCCTTGCAGAACGCGCTGCTGTTTGAGCGGTTTCTGAATCCGGAGCGCGTGTCCATGCCCGACATCGACATCGACTTCTGCATGAACCGCCGCGGCGAGGTCATCGACTACGTCACGCGCAAGTACGGCCGCGAGCAGGTCGCGCAGATCATCACCTTCAACACCATGGCCGCCAAGGCCGCGATCAAGGACGTGGGCCGCGCGCTCGACCTGCCCTACGGCGACGTGGAGAAGATCGCGAAAATGGTCCCGGCGACCATCGGCATCACGCTCGAGCAGGCTCTGCGCGACTCACCCCCGCTCCAGGCCGCTTACGACACCGACCCGCAGATGCGCGAGGTGATCGACACGGCCCTGAAGCTCGAGGGTTTAGTGCGCGGCGCGGGTGTGCACGCGGCGGGCGTGGTGATCGCGCCGCGTCCCCTGACGGATCTTGTCCCGGTGGTGCGGTCGAAGAACGACGAAATCGTTACCGCCTACGACATGAAGGCGGTTGAAAAGCTGGGCTTGCTCAAGATGGACTTTCTTGGGCTGACCACGTTGACGGTCATCGACGACTGCCTGAAGCTCCTACGCGCGGGCGGCGTTACGCTCGACCTCGACACCATTCCGCTTGACGATCAGCGGACGTATGAGGGCGTGTTCCACCGGGCGCTGACCTCGGGCGTCTTCCAGTTTGAGTCGGGCGGCATGCGCGACGTGTTGCGCCGCTACAAACCCACCTCGGTTGAGGACCTGACCGCGTTGAACGCGCTCTACCGACCCGGTCCGATCCAGGGCGGCATGATTGACGACTTCATCGAGCGCAAGTGGGGCCGGCGCAAGGTCGAATATGACCTGCCCCCCATGGAGTCGATCCTCAAGGAGACCCTCGGCGTCATCGTCTACCAGGAGCAGGTGATGCAGATCGCGAACGCGGTGGCGGGCTACTCGCTCGGCGAGGCGGACCTGCTGCGCCGCGCGATGGGCAAGAAGAACCTGGAGGAGATGACCAAGCAGCGCGAGCGCTTCGTCTCCGGGGCTGCTGAAAAGGGCTACAAGAAAGACATCGTTACCCGTGTGTTCGACCTGATGGAGCAGTTTGCTGGATATGGCTTTAACAAGTCGCACTCAGCGGCTTATGCCTTGCTCGCGTATCACACGGCATACCTCAAAACGCACCATCCGGTTGAGTTCATCGCCGCCCTGCTGACAAGCGAAATCTCGAAGCCCGAAAACGTGGTCAAGTACATCAAGGAGTGCCGGGAGCTCGGCATCTCGGTCCAGCCGCCGGATGTGACGCTTTCGGGTGCGGACTTTACCCCGAATGGCGAGGCGATCCGCTTCGGGCTGACCGCGATCAAAAACGTCGGGCGCAACGCGATCGACTCCATCCTGGAAGCCCGCGCTAAAAAGCCGTTCGCGAGCTTTTACGACTTCTGCGAGCAGGTCGACCTGCGGCTGATGAACAAGCGTGTGCTCGAATCACTGATCAAAGCCGGGGCTCTGGACGGGTTTGGGCGGCGCTCGCAGCTGATGGCCGCGACGGACAAGGCTATTGAGCAGGCCCAGAAAGCCCAGCGCGATTTGGCGAGCGGCCAGCACGGATTGTTCGGCATCTTCGACGACGGCCCTTCGGCCAAGCTTTCCGACGCGCTCCCGAATATTCCGGACTGGGACGAGCACGAACGCCTGGCGAACGAGAAAGACGTGCTCGGCTTCTTCGTGTCCGGCCATCCGCTCGACAAATACGCCGACAAGCTGCGCAACATCCCCGGCGTGCTTGATACAGCTTCCGCTCTGGAGGCGAAGCCATCCGCCGCCCCAACCCGGCGCGGCGAGCGCGGCGAAGAGGTTCAGATCGCGGGCGTCATCGTCGGGCTGAAGGTCGCGAAGTCCAAGCGCTCCGGCGAGCTGTACGCCCAGGCTTCGCTGGAGGACACGGTCGGTAAGATCGACCTGATCTGCTTCCCCAAGGACTACGCGGCGCTTGCCGAAACCCTGAAGATTGAGGTGCCCGTGCTGGTGCGCGGCGCTCTGCGGGCCGAGGAAGAAGCCGCGAACAAGCTGTGCGTCTCGTCCATCCAGCCCATTGAGGACGTGAAAGTACGGCTGCCAAAGCATCTACGCATCAAGGTCCAGCTTGATGTCGCGAGCGACGGCCTCCTGCGCGAGCTGCAAGGGGTCCTGCGCGAAGCACCCGGGCCGGGACGCATCATGCTTTCACTCGAACAGCGCAACGAGTACTGCGTGGTGCTGGAGCCGGAAATCCTGGTCGCCGCCGACCGCGCGTTCATCGAC
>CAXTUV010000184.1:0-1011 GCA_964247445.1 uncultured Acidobacteriaceae bacterium
CCAATGCGTCAAGTACCCTGAAGTCCGCGCCCAAATCGGCGAGTCCACATAGGCTTGCAGCGCCCCGGGCAGCAGCAGTGTGTCGTCCGGAGCTCCCATCAGCGGCTTGGCGACCAGCACATCGGGAGCCGCGCTCGCGTTGGTGCGTTCGGCTAGCTTTTTTTCCGCGCGCAGACGCGGCACAATCCCCAGCGCCGCCAGTACCACCGCAAGCGCCAGCCCAACCACGATCAGGGTTATTGCCTTGCCGGTCCCGAGAGGTTTGCGCCGCTTGATCCCTTCGCCTTCACTTTGCTTCTTTTCAGGCTCGCTCACGCGTGTGCCTCCTTTCGCTCACGCGCGATCCGCCGCCGCTCTAAGAATCCATGCACCACACCGAAAAACGTCGGGATAAAGAAAAGCGTCGAAACCGTCGCGAATAAAAGCCCGCCGATGACAGCGCGTCCCAACGGCGCGTTCTGCTCGCCGCCGTCGCCCAGTCCCAAGGCCATCGGCACCATGCCGATCATCATCGCAAGCGCGGTCATGATCACCGGGCGAAACCGTGTGAAGCCGGCGGCAATCGCGGACTCAACCGCCTCGCCTGGGTTCTCCTCCAGGTGGTCCCGCGCAAAGGTCACTACCAGGATCGAGTTTGAGGTCGCTACGCCCATGCACATAATCGCGCCTGTCAGTGCCGGTACGCTGATGTGCGTCCCGGTCAGGAACAAGAACCACACAATTCCCGAGATCGCCGCCGGCAGCCCGGCCACGATAATGAACGGATCCAGCCAGCTTTGAAAGTTCACTACGATCAGCAGGTAAATCAGCACAATGGACCCGAGCAGCCCAAAGTACAACCCTTGAAAAGACGAGTGCATGGTCTGCACCTGCCCTCGAATGACCAGCTTGGTGCCGCGCGGCAACTGCTGCCGCATTCCTTCAATAATCTTTTCAATGCGATTGTTCACGCCCGCCAGGTCGCTGCGCTCTACGTTGCCGTATACATCGATTGCCGATTGAATGTTGTAA
>CAXTUV010000184.1:1021-6561 GCA_964247445.1 uncultured Acidobacteriaceae bacterium
TTGCTACATTGCTCAGGATTTGCGGAGGACGCGGGCCGGTCACCGAACTTTGCGGCATGATTGCCGCGAGTGACACCGGAGCTGTCGAGCTGACCGGCGGCGACGCCCCGGCGGAACCGCCGGAGTTGCCCGTGCTCGTCAGCCCCGAGCCGCTTGCCGTCAGGGGAACATTGGCTAAGTCATTCAGCGTATCCAAGTTGTACTGCGGCGACTGCACCGCGATGTTGTACGACACATTATTTTTTGGGTCGAGGAAAAAAGTCGGTGAGGTTTGAAAGGAGCCGCTCAAGGCGGAAAGCAGGCTCTGGCTGACGTCGCTCTGTCGAAGACCCAGCTGCGCCGCCTTGCTCCGATCCACGTCGATAAATAATCGCGGCTCATTGAATGGCTGTTGAATCCGCAGGTCCGCCGTGCCCGGCACGTACGCCAGCTTCGCCAACAACCTTTCGGCGAACTCGCGATTGCCGGCCAGGTTTGGGCCGGAAAGCTGAATGTCGATCGGCGCGGGCAGACCGAAGTTCAGGATTTGCGTCGTTTCGTCCGATGCCAGCTCATAGAAAGTCGTGCCCGGGAAGCGGTGAGGCAGCTCCGCCCGCAGCCGTTCCACATACCCTTCCGTCGGATGGTGTTTTTCCGCGAGCGAGACCTGGATGTCCGCGTCGCCGGTTCCGACAAACGCCGAGGTGGAGTACGCCGTGTTCAAGCCTGAGTAGGGCAGCCCGATGTTGTCGATAATCGTGGTGAGCTCGTCCGCTGGAACGATTTCGCGTATCGCTTGATCCACCTGATCGCACAGCCGTGCCGTTTCTTCAATGCGCGTACCGGTCCGCGCCCGCACATGCATCGTGAACAGTCCCGCATCCACGGAGGGGAAGAAGTCCTGCCCGAGGAACGGAAACAGCAGCACCGCCGAGGTCAGCGTAAAACCGAAGAACAGCAGCATAAACGCGAGCGGCCGCGCGATGCACAGCTCAAGCACTGTTTGGTAGCCGATCCGGATGCGCTCAAACCCGCGCTCGAATCCGGCCTGGAAGCGCACGAAGGGATTACGACTTTTTGCCCGCCTTTCTCCTTCACCTTCTTCAATCTCCTTGAGCAGGTAAATCGCCATCGTCGGCACGATCGTGCGGGACAGCAGGTACGAAGCCAGCATCGCGAATACCACCGCTTCCGCCAGCGGCACGAACAGATATTTCGCTACGCCCGACAGAAAAAACATCGGTACGAACACGATGCAGATCGAAAGCGTCGATACAAACGCAGGCAGCGCGATTTGTGATGCGCCGTCCAGAATCGCCTGCTCGACCGGCTTGCCTTCCTCAATGTTGCGATTGATGTTTTCAATTTCGACTGTCGCATCGTCGACCAGGATGCCGACCGCGAGCGCGAGCCCGCCCAGCGTCATGATGTTGATCGTTTCGCCGAGCGCCGCCAAGAGCAGCAGGGAAGAGATGATCGCCAGCGGGATCGACACCGCGACAATGGTGGTGCTGCGCAGCGAACCCAAGAAGAGCAGGATCATCAGCGCGGTCAGCAGCGCGGCGATGATCGCCTCCCGCGCCACGCCGTTGATTGATGCCCGCACAAATACGGATTGGTCTCCGAGCGGCGTGATCTTGAGCTGCGACGGCAGCTGATTCAGGATTCCTGGAATCGCTTTCCGGATGCCCGCCACAATGTCGAGTGTGGAAGCGTCACCCGTCTTGATGACGGACAGGAGCGAGGCCCGCTGCCCGTTCACGCGCACGATGTTGGTCTGCGGCGGGAAGCCGTCGCGCACATGCGCCACATCGCGCATGTACACCATGTTGCCGTTGACCGACCTGATCGGCAGGTCGTTTAAGCCCTGGATCGTTGACGGCGCCGAGTTGGTCTCCACCTGGTATTCAAGCTGGTCCACCTTCAGCGTGCCCGAAGGCAGGATCAGGTTCTGGGCGGCGACGGTCGAAACAATGTCGGTAGGCGCAAGTCCTTTCGATTGCAAGGCTTGGAGGTTTAAATCCACCTGCACCTGCCGCTGCTTGCCGCCGTACGGGTAGGGGATGCCGGCCCCCGGCACCGTCACCAGCTGCGTTCGGATGAAGTTCAGTCCGAAGTCGTTCAGCTGCTGCTCGCTCAAGCCCTGGCCTGACAATCCCAGCTGGATGATGGGTACACTTGACGCCGAGTACTGAATAATCAGCGGCGGCGTTGTGCCCTGCGGCAGCTGTCGCAACTGGGTTTGCACAACCGCGGTGATCTGCGCGTTCGCGTCGGCGATATTGACCTTCGGCTGAAAAAAAACCTTAATGACTGCAATGCCGTAGAGCGACTGCGACTCGATATGCTCAATGTCGTTCACTGTGGTGGTCAGGGTGCGCTCAGACAACAGCACAATCCGGTTGGCCATCTGTTCAGGTGAAAGACCTGTGTACTGCCAAATGATCGCAACCACGGGTATGTTGATGTTCGGGAAAATATCGGTCGGCGTGAGAGCGATAACCAGTGGGCCGATGATCAAAAGCAGCAGCGCCAACACGGTAAAGGTGTAAGGCTGGCGAAGCGCAAGGCGAACTATCCACATAAAACGTCAAGATCTCCCACTCGTGTTCCGGCTGTCTTCCGGCAAACGCGAGGTACTTCTTTCATCATCTCTCAAACGGGCCGAGCCGGACGTCGAACCGGTCCGCAGGATAGGTAGACGTGCCGGTTTGCCTCGGAGACTCAGAAGCCGGTGTTTACACCGGCTCATGCCATGGGCTTCGGAGCGAAACATGCAAGCCTTGGAAGTCGCGAAGATTACGCGTCACCAGGGTCATATCGTGCTCCAGTTGCCGTCGCGGCCAGAATCAGGTCAGGCTGCGAGTAGGTATGGCCGGCTTTTCGGCCCTGTTCCAACAGAAGCCTCCAACGTAGGAGAACGTCCTCGCTAACGGCAAGCACACGTGAATCAAACATAGGGCGAACCTGATGTGCAAGCCAATCGGTAAGAGCGGCCCGCAACCTTGGCTCAAAAGCCGCCTCAATGCCAAAACGAATCTCGGCTAAGCTGAGTTCGCTGATATACAAAGTGTTCGGCGCTGCATTCTCAATAAAGGCAATTACGGCGGCATTGGGCCGAGGTCGCCGTATCTCAGAAATTACATTGGTATCGACCAGCCAAGGGTTAAAGCTCAACGTCGCGAACCGGCTGTGGATAGCGGGGCACATCGAGGTCGATCTCTCGATAAGGCAATCGCTGTATTGCCTCGATCAGTGCACGCCCTGTGACTACCGGTTTTGCTTCTTCTGCTGCGTTCGTCTCCGGGGGTGAGTCGATGTGCAGCGCTTCTAACAGCGCATCTTCCACGCTCGCGAATGCACCGCTCGCCATGTGCTCTTGAATGAGTTTTTCCAACTCAGGCCGATGAATCTCAATCGTCATAGTGCCTCCCGCGGTGCACCTCAGTTTATCGCGGCCCGCTTACATGTTCATGCGCTTGAACACCCGCCCCGGCACAGCCCGCACCGCGAACATGATCCCCCGCCAGAACCAGGGCAGGTACACCACGTCTCGCCGCTTCTCGACCGCCCGTAGAATCCCGCGCCCAATCGTCCGCGGCTCCGCAAAGAGAGGTCCGCGCGGCAGGTGCGCCGTCATCGGCGTCGAAACGAAACCCGGTTTAATGGTCAGCACCTGCACCCCAGCCCGGTCTACCCGGTTCCGCACCCCGTCCAGCAGGATGGACAGCGCCCCCTTCGACGCCCCGTACACGTAATTGCTCTTGCGCCCGCGGTCCCCGGCAACCGACGAAATCACGGCCAGTGTTCCGGTCCCGCGCTCCTCAAAATAATTCGCAAGCAGCGTAATCAGCGAAGCCGGCGAGAGAAAATTTGTCCGGTAAATAGCTTCCGCGACCGCCGGACTAGCTTCCGCCGCCTTCTGGTCGCCTAAAACGCCATGCGCCAGCAGCGCCATGTCCACCGAGCCCAAAATCTGCACCGCCGCATCCAGCAGTGATGCGTGCTCCGCTTCATTGTCCAGGTCGAGCGCGGTGGAGTACACCGCCTTAGCCCCGCGTGTTTGCAGGTCGCTGACCACCGCCTGCAGCTTATACGGGTCGCGCGCCGCCAAAAAGAAGCTCGCGCCCCGGTCAGCCAATAAACGCGCCGTCGCCTGCGCGATCGCGGAGGTAGCGCCAAGAATCAGGATTTTATTCGGCGTGACCGGTTCCCGCCTAGGCACGCCCCGTGACCCTCTGCCAGAACGCCGAGTCGAAGCCCGGGTCCACATACTGTGCGAACTGCTGCCATTGCGGGTAAAAGGTTTGGTAATGCGCCGCCGTCATCGTCGCGTCTTTCGCGGGGTACAACCGCCCTCCATGTTCCAGGGTAATATCGGCCAAACGCGACAGCAGGTCGAACGAGACTGCCTCGCGGATGGGGAAGTCAAGCGCCAGCGTCATGCCCGGCTTCGGAAAGCTCATGAATCCGGGCGAAGGGACATTCCCGCACACCTTCAGCACCGCCAGGAACGAAGCAAGCCCTGATGAGGTAATCGATTTCATGATCTCGGTGATCCCGCGCTGATCGTCATCCGGCGGCAGCACGCATTGGAACTGCAACAACCCCGCCTTGCCGTACATACGGTTCCACTTCAGCACCGAGTCGAGCGGGTAGAAGAACGGCTCGTAGTCCAGCGTCGTCATCACCGTCTTCGAACGCTGCTTGTTGTAGTACGCGAAGTTGAACAGCGCAATCGAATACTTGTTCAGCGCCCACTCCGGCAGGTCGATCGGGAAAACCAGCTTCGGTTCCTTGGACCGGTGCAGCGTTTCAGGAGTCTCCGCATGCGTGCCTTGCATAAAAATACCGCGGGCAAAGTTTTTGCCGGTGGACACGCAGTCGATCCAAGCGACGGTATATTCCACATGCGCGGCCTGCCTCGATAATTCCAGGATCTATGAAATGCCGACGAACTTGTCTCCGCGATAGTTGATCCGCCGCGACACAATGGGACGCAGACGCATCTCAGCCCAGGTAATCAGCCCGGTCAGCCCCATGCCGCCGATCGTCATGGCGAACCAGTCGCGGTTTTCACGGTGCGAGCAGATCAGCCGCGAGCCGTCGGACCGCACCAGCTCAAACCGCAGCACATGCGCCCCAAATGTCCCGGCGATGTGATGGTTCTTGCCGTGGATATCATTCGCGATCGCCCCACCCACGGTTACATACTTAGTGCCCGGCGTGACGGGCAAAAAGAACCCGAGCGGGACGGCAAAGTCTAGGATTTCCGACAGCAGCACACCTGCTTCGCAACGCAAAACGCCGGTCGTCGGATCGAACTGCAGCATGTGCTCCATGCCGCGGGCATGCAGCAGCACGCCGTCCTCAAGCAGGCACACGTCGCCGTAAGACCGTCCCGCGCCTACCGGCAGCATCGCCCCGCGCGCGGGCTCGCGCGGCGGAAAATCCGTAGTCCAGGAAAGCGGGTGAAGCTCGGCCGGCAGCTTGGGATAGCGACCCCAGGACTCAAATGGGGGGCGCGTTGCGGGTTTTTCTGCCAGGGTGGCGGGCATGGG
>CAXTUV010000185.1:0-293 GCA_964247445.1 uncultured Acidobacteriaceae bacterium
CGGAACGTAGCGCCAAGTAGCTGTCCAGTCTGATTCCGCGGGCGCGAGCAGCCATCGACCGTTCCCTTCATTGCCGAGCAGCGCGGCCAAGCAAGCATCGGAAGCGAAGTTAGGCCAGCAAAGCCAATCGATGGAGCCGTCCTTGCCGACCAGCGCCGCGGTTTCGCAGTCGCCGATAATGCCGTAATCCTCAATCCTTTGCGCCATGCGGGTTTAGGATGCGGGCACCCGCGAGCAGAGCGATGAGCGTTACTCCCACTCAATCGTCCCGGGCGGCATAGAGGTAATCACGT
>CAXTUV010000185.1:303-727 GCA_964247445.1 uncultured Acidobacteriaceae bacterium
TTCAGAAAGACTAAATTGGTCGCTCGTTAAGGCTACAGAACCGGTCCTAGATTTCAAAGGAGTAAGAAGTTACACTCGACCTACTCCCACTCAATGGTCCCAGGCGGCTTGGACGTAATGTCGTACACCACGCGGTTGATCCCCCGCACCTCGTTCACGATCCGGTTGGAGATGCGGGCGAGCACAGGGTACGGAATCTGCGCCCAGTCGGCGGTCATGCCGTCTTCCGAAGTCACGGCGCGGATCGCGCAAGCATTCGCATAGGTGCGCTGGTCGCCCATCACGCCCACCGAGTTGACCGGCAGCAGCACCGCGAAGGCCTGCCAGATTTCGCGGTACAACCCGGCCTGCTTGATCTCGTCGACCACGATCTCATCGGCGGCTTGCAGGACAGCGACCCGTTCGGCGGTGACTTCACCTAGGA
>CAXTUV010000185.1:737-6485 GCA_964247445.1 uncultured Acidobacteriaceae bacterium
CTGGCGGCCGAGAATGTCCTCTGGCATGCCCAGGTCGCGACCCACGCGGCGGACTTCGTCCTTAAACAAATCTCTTAAGGGTTCGATCAGCTTAAGCTTCATCGTTTCCGGCAGGCCGCCGACGTTGTGATGGCTTTTGATGACGTGCGAGGGGCCGTGCACCGACGCGGACTCAATGACGTCGGGGTAGAGCGTACCTTGCACCAGCCAGTCCACTCCGCCGCTTTCGACGGCGATGCGCTCGGCTTCCTCGTCGAAAACCTCGATAAACTCGCGCCCGATCGTTTTGCGCTTCGTTTCAGGGTCGGTGATGCCGGCCAGCTTGTCTAAAAAACGCGATCGCGCGTCAACGCCCACAAGATTGAGCCCCAGCTTGCCGCGCAGATTTTCCTGCACCTTCTCAAACTCATTCCGCCGCAGCACGCCATTGTCGACGAACACGCAGGTAAGCCGGTCGCCGATGGCTCGGTGCACGAGGGTTGCGGCAACGGACGAGTCGACGCCGCCCGAAAGCGCGCAGATGGCATGGCCCTCGCCCACCTGCTCGCGGACCGCCGCAGTGGTCGTCTCGATGAAGCCTTGCGGGGTCCAATCCGCCTGAGCGGCGCAGATGGAGAACACAAAATTGCGAAGCAGGTCGGTCCCCAGCGGCGTGTGGTGGACCTCCGGGTGGAACTGCACGGCCCACACGCGCCGCGCGGGGTCGGCGATGCCGGCGAGCGCGTTTGCGGTTTTTGCAGTGGGCTGGAAGCCCGCGGGCAGCGCGAGCGCCTCGTCGCCGTGCGACATCCATACCTGCAAACGCTCCGGCAGGCCGGCAAAGAGCGCCGTTCCCCGGTCGGTGACGGTCACTTCCGCGTCGCCGTACTCGCGCCGGGCGGCGGGCTCGACTTTGCCGCCCAGCGTATGCACGATGTACTGCAAGCCATAACAGATGCCGAGGACCGGCAGCCCAAGGTCCAGCACGCCGGGGTCGGCTTGCGGCGCGTGCGCGTCGTACACAGAGGACGGCCCGCCCGACAGGATAATGCCGCGCGGCTTGAGGGCCCGCACTTTCTCCAAGGGCGCGGTACACGGCAGCACCGTTGAAAACACATGGAGCTCGCGGATACGGCGGGCGATGAGCTGCGTGTATTGCGAGCCGAAGTCCAGGATTACGATCGAAGAATCCACGGCCCCAGTTTACGGCTTTGTTCTTCCTGAAGCGCGCGGATGATCGCGAAGTGCGCCCCGAGCTGCCACGCATCGGCCGCGGCAAGGGGAGGGAGCGAAAACAAGAGCCACCAAGCCAGCAGCGGCCAGCCTAACGCAAACGGCGCGGGAACAAAACCGAGAGCCAGACTTGCGAGCAGCAGGTACATCCTGATCCGTCCGACGGCGCGGCGCAGCGGGATGACGCGATGGTGCGTGTCCAGCTGCCACGCGCGGCCAAATGCTCGGGGGAGCGGCACGTGTTCAATGAGGCACGCCATGGTCGCGATGGCCAGCGCTCGGCGAAAACGGCCCGTGAACCACAGCTGTAGCCACGCAAGCGCAGGCACGGCGATGACGTACAACAGCGTGTGCGTACGCGTGCCGTTAAAAGCCATAGCCGCGCTGAACCGGACCGCGCCGAGAAATGCAAGCACGCTCCCGAGCAGCACCGTGATGCGCAGCCCTTCGCTTGCGGCCAGCAGCAGCGGGCGCCGGGGCACCGCGAGGTCGAAGCGGGTCAGGACCGCCGTGCGACCCCAAGCGAACGCGCAGGCCCAAGCAAACACGATAAGCGGCGCCAGCCCGAAAGCCGCGCGCACAACCGGCGGCTCCAGGATGCGGAAGGACTCCAGAAGTGCATTCGCCAGCTGCGCGGGGTCGGCCAAAAGCGAGTCGGGGGAGAGCATCAGCAGCCCTGTTTCCTGAACCGCCGGCAAAGCAGCCATCCAAATCCGCCAAGCCGCAAAGCCGCAAAGCAAAAACAGCAGCCCGCCCGCAGTCCAGCGCCAAGCAAGCTCGTGGAGGAGCAGGCTCGGACGCCGGTGAAGCTCCAAAAACAGGGGATGCTGCCCGAGCCATCGCGTCGCTGCGGAGGCGCGCACCGGCGCTTGTGGCCTTTGCTCGCCGACCTCCGCCGGGTAAACCGCCAAGAGCTTCCCTCCCGAACACAACAGACGCGACGCTCAGCGCACGACGAGATTGACCAGCTTGCCCGGCACCACGATCATTTTGACCACCTGCTTACCTTGGAGCGCGGCCTGGATTTTTTCGTCCCCCAGCGCGGCCTCGCGTAGGGCGGGCTCGCCCGCGTCCGCCGCCAGCCGAACCACCGTGCGCAGCTTGCCGTTGACCTGCACGGGAAACTCGACCTCGGTTTCGCGTGCCAGCGCTTCGTCAAACGCCGGCCACCGGCTGCGCAAAAGATCCTTTTCCCCCAAAGCCGACCAAAGCTCGCAAGCTAAATATGGCGCGAACGGCGCAACGAGGAGGACCAAGCGCCGCAGCACATGCCGCGCGACGGACGGATTGCGGAACGCTCCCTCCTCCGCGGTGAGGGTATTGAGCAGCTCCATGACCGCCGCGATAGACGTGTTGAAGTGCCAGCGGTCTTCAAAGTCTCCCGTGATCTTGCGGATGGTCTGATGGAGCTTGCGCAGCACCCGCTCCTCGGCGGCGGTGGTTGGGCTCACAGCCGCATCCCCTCCTCCTTGCGCGTGCCTCAGCACAAAGCGGTACACCTTCGCGAGAAACCGCGACACACCCGCGACCCCGTCTTCCTGCCAGTCCAAGTCGCGGTCGGGCGGCGCGGCGAAGAGCGAGTACGCCCGCGCCGCATCCGCCCCGTAGCGCGCGATCATCTCGTCCGGCGCGACCACGTTGCCCTTGGACTTGGACATCTTCGCGCCGTCCTTGATGACCATGCCCTGCGTGAACAGCCGCTCGGCGGGCTCCGCGTTCGCGATCAGCCCCATGTCGCGCATGACCTTCGTCCAAAAGCGTGAGTAAATCAGGTGGAGAATTGCGTGCTCCACCCCGCCGATGTACTGGTCGATCGGGAACCAATAGTCGGCTTTTTCCTTCGCGAACGGCTCCTCGGCGTTGCGGGCGTCTGTATAGCGGTAAAAGTACCAGCTAGAGTCGACAAAGGTGTCCATCGTGTCGGTCTCGCGGCGGGCCGCCGAGCCGCATCGGGGGCAGGTCGCGTGGACAAACTCCGGGACTTGGGCGAGCGGCGAGCCGCCCTGCTGCGTGATCGTCACGTTTTCGGGCAAGAGCACCGGCAGCTCCGCTTCCGGCACCGGGACGATCCCGCAGGCTTCGCAGTACAGCATCGGGATGGGCGTCCCCCAGTACCGCTGGCGGCTCACGCCCCAATCCTTCAAGCGATAGGTGATAGTCGCGCGGCCAAACCCTTCATCCTTAGCTTGTTGGCTCAGCTCCGCCCGTGCCTGGTCGCAAGGGATGCCGGAGGCGATGACGACTGCGCCGTCCTCCGCATCGGCGAGCACCGGTAGGGTGTTCTCCGCGCCCGGCACCTCGATCACCGCGCGCACGGGCAGGCCGTACTTGCCCGCGAACTCCCAATCCCGCGCGTCGTGGGCAGGGACGCTCATGATCGCGCCCGTGCCGTAGTCGGCCAGGATGTAGTTGGCGATCCAAACCGGCAGCAGCTCGCCCGTGAACGGGTTGCAAGCGTAGTGACCGGTAAACGCGCCGTGCTTTTCGAGCACGGCCATGTCGCCGCCCTCGCGCGCTTGCCGCTGCTCTTCGAGCATCGCATTGACCTCGGATTTTAGGCGCGGGTCGGTCGCAGCCCACGCCGTCACCAGTGCGTGCTCCGGTGCACGCTGGACGCTGGGCGCCCCGTGGATGGTGTCGATGCGGGTAGGGAAGACCGTAATCCGCTCGCCTGTGAGCGCCGTGCCTTCACCGGGCTCGATCGTCTTGCCTTCCCCGCTAGAAGTGCGCGCCGCGACCATAAATGTAACCTCCGCCCCCTCGCTCCGCCCGATCCAGTTCCGCTGCATCAGCCGGACCTTCTCCGGCCACCCGGGCAGCGTGTCCAGCCCGTCCAGCAGCTCCTGGGCGTACGCGGTGGTGCGCAGGAACCACTGCTCCAGGTTTTTGAGCTCGACCGGCTGCTCCTCGTGCCGCCAGCAGCACCCATCCACCACCTGCTCATTCGCGAGCACGGTCGCGCACACCGGGCACCAGTTCACCTTGCTTTGCTTGCGGTAGGCCAAGCCGCGCTCATACATCTGGATGAAGAACCATTGGTTCCAGCGGTAGTACTCCGGCAGGCAGGTGGTGACCTCGTTCTGCCAGTCGAAGGCCATGCCCAGCCTCTTGAACTGCCGCTTCATCGCGGCGATATTGGCGAGCGTCCATTCGCGCGGGGGCGTGTTGTTCTTGATCGCCGCGTTCTCGGCCGGCAGCCCGAACGCGTCCCACCCCATGGGGTGCAGAACATTAAAGCCTTGCATCCACTTGTAGCGCGCCAGTGCATCGCCGATGGCGTAGTTGCGCACATGCCCCATGTGCAGCTGGCCGGAAGGATACGGCAGCATTTCGAGCACGTAATACTTCGGCTTGCCGGAGGCAGGCGGCTCGGCCGCATACAGCGCGGGGTCGGCTGCCCAACTTTCGGCCCACCTCGCTTCAATTTCGTGAGGGTTGTACCGCGCTCGCTCGTCTGTTCGCTCACTCATGGGAGCTTCTAGTCTACGCGGGTGCCCAGCGAGGCGAGACCTTTGAGCGCCAGCACATTCTTCTCGATGTCCCCCGGTTCGTCCACCGGCGTTTCCGCGATGAACGCGCAGTGCGCGAATCGCGGATCGTTGAGCAATCGCCGAAAGGGCGCGGGTCCGATCGTTCCCTCGCCAATGTGCTCATGGCGGTCGAGCTTGGACCCGCGCGGGGCCTTGGCGTCGTTCACATGCCACACCCGCACGTTCACGATCCCGATCGTCGCCTCAATCTGCCGCACGGTGTCCTCCCACCCCGCTTCGCCCACCAGGTCGTACCCGGCGACGTGGGTGTGGCAGGTGTCCAGGCAGACCCCGACCGGCAGGTGCTGCTTTAGCAGCGCTTGCAGCTCCGCCACTTGCTCAAATGAGCCGCCGAGCGAAAACTCAGCCCCGGCAGTGTTTTCGATCAGCAGATGGAAGCCGTCCAGATACAGCCCGTCCACTGCAACCTCAATCGCCGCCGCAGCCTGCCGCAAGCCCCCCTCGCGCGTCAGCCCTTTCCACGAGCCCGGGTGCAGCACCAGGAACTCCGCGCCGAGCGCAAGGCAGCGCTCCACCTCGCCCCGAAACGCCTTGGTCGAGTTTTCGACCACGGCGGGCGTTTGCGAGGCGAGGTTGATGAGGTAATTGGCATGGACCACGGCCGGGTTTACGTCGTGCTCAGTTCGCAGCGCACGCATTTTCTCGCTGACTTCGGCTGAAACCGGCGCGGCGCGCCAGGTGCGCGGAGACGAGGTAAAGATCTGAAAGGTGTTCGCGCCCGCGGCCGTCGCGCGCTCCACCGCCGTGTGCGCGCCGCCCGCGGTGCCCAGGTGAATGCCGATTCGTTTCGTGCCCATTGCCCGTATTCTAGGGCGAGCATGCCGACCCTCATCACCGCCGACGCGCTCGTGACCGAAACCGGCACCCTCGACAAACCCTGGCTTCTGTTGGAGGACGGCATCGTCGCGCAGCTTGGAACCGGCGACCGCCCGAGCTGCGCCCAGCACGCCGACTACCCCGGCATGACCCTTACCCCGACGTTTGT
>CAXTUV010000186.1:0-4489 GCA_964247445.1 uncultured Acidobacteriaceae bacterium
GGTCAAGGTCGTGCGTGTGCAGACTGTGCCTGAAACGCAGTTCACCCACATTCCGAAAAAGGTTACTGTAGCACCGGATGAGCCGCCGCCGTCAGCGGTCGTCTCTCCGGCCGGCTCCGAAGGCACCGGACCCGCAGGTTTATTTGGAGGAACCGGCACAGGCCCGACTATTGTGGTCGCTAAGCCGGCCGCGCCCAAAAAGGTCGCCGTTTCCCAAGGCGTCGCCGCCGGCCTGCTCACCAATAAAGTCGAGCCGACTTACCCGGCCATCGCGAAGGCGGCCCGCATCCAGGGCACAGTCGTTCTTTCCGCCACGATTTCAAAGAGCGGCACGATTGAAAAGCTTCAGGTAGTCAGCGGTCCGCAGATGCTTGCGCAGTCCGCGCTGGACGCGGTGAGGCAGTGGCGCTACAAGCCCTATCAGCTCAACGGCGAGCCGGTTGAAGTACAGACCACGGTGAATGTAACCTTCACCCTCGGCGGTTAACGCGGCGGTTTTCAGGCCGGGCTCCCGTTCCGTAATGGACCGGGGGCCCGGCCCCATGTATGGCAGGCGGGAGCACCTCGGCAAGGTTTCCTGTATAACCACAGCACAAACGGCTTTCGCGGCCTAGCTCTACTTTCCCCAGGAGGGACACTCCCAGTGATTCTCGCGCAGATCTCGCATTTCGCGGCACCTTCGGTCCTCGGCTTCTTTCAAGATGCGGCGGCACCTGCCGTTGGCTTTTCCCCCATCGAGCTTGCCCACAACATGGGCCCGGTTGCCCTCGGGGTGGTCGGCGTGCTCTTCATCATGTCCATTTGGTCGCTCGCGGTCATCATCGATCGCTACATCTACTTCGCGCAGGCTCGCAAGCAGTCGCGCGAGTTCGCGCCCCGTGTGGCCGGCGCGCTGCGCGAAAACAAGCTCGATGAGGCGATCAAAGTCGCCGACCGCAATAAGAAGTCGCACTTGGCCGAGGTCGTCACGGCCGGCCTGAGCGAATTCCGCACCTACGGCGGCGGGCAGGTCACGGTCGAGCAGGTGGAATCGTCCAAGCGCGCGCTGGAGCGCTCGGAAGCCATCGTGCACGCGAAGCTGAAGCGCGGGCTGGGCGGCTTGGCCACTATCGGCTCCACCGCTCCCTTCGTCGGGCTGTTCGGCACGGTCGCCGGTATCTTGAAGGCCTTCCAAGAGATCGCGGTGCAGAAAACCCCCGGCATCGGCGCGGTGGCTTCCGGTATTTCAGAAGCGCTGGTCACCACGGCCTTCGGCCTTCTGGTAGCGATTCCCGCCGTGATGTGCTTCAACTACTTCACCAACAAGGTGGAGGCGTTCGACGTCGAGATGGACAACTCGTCTTCCGAACTGGTGGACTACTTCCTCAAGCAGAACCGCCGCTAACCGCGGCCTACACGCCGCCTGCGGGCGGCGCTACACTCCGGGGCCTTGCGAGCAGGGCCCCGAGCGAGCGAGAACTCTACACACATGGCAATCATCGTAAGGGACGAAGGACGCAAGGTTAACTCCAACATCAACGTCACCCCCATGGTCGATGTGATGCTGGTGCTGCTGATCATCTTCATGGTCATTACGCCCATGCTCACCAACAAGGTGAACGTAACGCTGGTGAACTCAAAGAACGCCATCACGATGGAGGACGCGAGCAAGGAAGACGCGGTCGTCATCGCGGTGACGCGCGACGCGAAGGTGTACCTGGGGCAGAACCAGATTTCACTCGACCAACTGGGCGGCGCGGTCCGCGACCGGCTCCAGGATAAGACCAACAAGGTGGTCTACTTCCGCGCCGACCAGCGCGCGCACTACGGCTCGGTCGAGGACGCGATTGATGCCGTGCGCACCGCGGGTGTGGAGCAGGTAGGCCTGCTTACCGACCAGCACGGCCCGGCGGGCGCTCCGGCGGCGGGCGCACTGTAACTTCAGCAACGAATCGAGGTTTGTATGGCATTCTCCAGCGGCGGCCCGGGAGGGCTCAGCTCCGATATCAACGTAACCCCCTTGATCGATGTGCTGCTCGTGCTGCTGATCATCTTCAT
This sequence comes from uncultured Acidobacteriaceae bacterium, assembly GCA_964247445.1. GTDB lineage: Bacteria > Acidobacteriota > Terriglobia > Terriglobales > Acidobacteriaceae > EB88. The sequence continues at coordinate 2,038 of CAXTUV010000186.1, forward strand.
GGTAATCGTGCCGGTGACGCCGCACGGCTTGGATGCGATGGTGCCGCAGCCGCCGAAAACCAAGACCGACCAAGTGAACGACAAGACCATCGTGGTACAGATTTTGGGCGGCGCTTCCGGGCCGCCGAGCTACAAGATCAATGAGGACCCGGTCGCATTCCAGGAACTGCAGGGTCGCCTGAACCAGATCTACTCGGTGCGCGCGACGAAAATCATGTTCGTGAAGGGCGATCCAAACCTCAATTTTTCCAGCGTGGCGCAAGTTGTCGATGTGGGCAAGGCGGTAGGCGTGGATCACATCGGCTTGGTTACCCCGAAGATTGAGGCCGGACAGTAGGTATTGATCGCTCTCGGCCACCGCGTTTCGCCCTCGGGTATTGCGCGGTGGCCAAAATTGTTTACAATCGCTCCGCAGACACTTTCCATTCCCCTGTGCTCGACCTTGAAGCCGCCTGCCGCACCGAAGGAGAAGAAGAACAGAATGAAACCTATCGCACGTTTTCCGGTGCTGGCCGCAGCCCTACCGCTGCTGGCGCTTTCCGCCGTGTGCAAGCGCTTAGAAGCGCGCGACCAGCTCGTCAAGGGCGTGCAGTCGTACAAGGCGGCGCGGTACGACGAAGCGATCAGTCACTTCCAAAGAGCCGTCAATCTGGACCCGAGCTTCCCGCAGACCCGCATTTATCTTGCCACCGCATACGCGCAGCAGGTGGTGCCGGACCTTACCTCGCCCGACAACCTGAAAAAGGCTGATCTCGCCATCGACAGCTACAAAAAAGTGTTGGAAGAGCACCCGGACGATGTGACCAGCCTGAAGGGCATCGCCAGCCTGTACTTCAGCACGAACAAGATGGATCTGGCGAAGCAGTGGCAGAACAAAGTCATCCAGGCCGACCCGAAAGATCCTGAGGCACCCTACACCATCGGCGTCATCGACTACACGGCGTCCTACAAAAATGCCGTCAGGGATCTTTCCGCGCAGAACCTGACCGACGACGGCATGGGCAACGCAAAGATGTCGAAGCAAACCTGCGCGAAGATCAAGGCCGACAATGCTGATCTGGTCAGCAGCAGTCTCGCCGAACTGGAGAAGGCCGTGCAGATTCGGCCGAATTACGATGACGCGATGTCGTACCTGAACCTGGCATACCGGCGCAAAGCTGACCTTGATTGCGGCGATGCCACGGCGCAAAAAACAGACGTGGCGGATGCGGATCACTGGCGGGATCAAGCCATGGGCACCCGCAAGAAGAATGAAGCCGAGAAGGAAAAGCATGACTCCGGCGGCATTGTTCTTGACAGCTCGAAGTAAGCCTGTGCTGCCATAGTAAGACGGAACGCTCTCACATGGCGTTCCCTTTCAGGGCTGGACTGCCGCATGCAAGAAACGGCCGTCCAGCCCTTTTGGGTTTCGCGGGCGCGCAGGGCCGACGATCAGGCCCCTGCAAGCTGTTCCGGATAGAGTGCAACGGAACAGTCGGCTGCAAGCGCGTGAACTCCACGGCAAAGCCATTGCTGCCGTACCCTGGCCCGCGTCCGCCCGTCTACCAAGCGCGCGACCATTTCGGGCCGCCCTCCCCGTCCTCCCGCAGGCGCGCGTCGATGCCGGCGTTATGCTCAATGAGCCGTCCGAACAGCCAGATCAGGTCCGAAAGCCGGTTCAGGTAGGCCAGCACCTGCGGCTGCACGTCCGCGCCGCTCTCGGCTAAGCGCACGGCGCAGCGCTCGGCGCGCCGGCAGACCGTCCGCGCGATCTCAAAAGCCGCCGACTCGCGATGCGCCCCTGGCAGGGACCAGTCGGCCAGCACGCCCTCGACAGCCTCGATCTTGTAAACCAGATCGGTCAGGAAAGTGACGTCTTCCTCGGTGATCACCGGAGGCGTTTTGCGGCTTTCGGGCGGGGTGGCCAGCGAGGAGCCGACCCGGAACAGCGTGCGCTGGATCGACTCGGTCCAGCCGGAGATCTTCTCGTCCGAGCAGAGGCTCCGCGCGAAGCCGAGGCAGGCGTTCAGCTCGTCCACGGTCCCGTACGACTCCACCCGCACGTCGGCCTTGGAAATCCGGGTGCCGCCGGCGAGGCCGGTCTTTCCGCCGTCCCCTGTTTTGGTTGCGATGCTCATGTGCTTTTCTCCTTTGTGTTCGATCGAAATGGTCTGAAATGAAGCTGCTCCGGCGCGCAGCCAAAGCACGCGCGGTGACGGGGGCCGGATGCGGATTTGCCCGAGGGGCGGGTTCATGGCGCGATCCCGATCGCGAACAGGGCTTCCACCCGCGCCGTGTCGAGCAGCGCTTCCGGCGCGGCGCTTTCGAGCCTGCCGCCCGTTTCCAGCAGCAGCACCCGCGAAAAGTTGCCTGGAATGTGGTGCAGGTCGTGCATGGTCGCCAGCAGGGTCACGCCCTCGCGACGCAGCCGCCCGAGCAGCGCCATCAGCTCCCTTTGCCGGCCCAGGTCCAG
>CAXTUV010000186.1:4546-6462 GCA_964247445.1 uncultured Acidobacteriaceae bacterium
CGCTGCCGCGCGCCGCCGCTGAGCTCGTTGAAGGCCCGGTCCCGGAAGCGCGCGGTGTCGGTCAGCGCGAGCGCCCGCTCCACAGCCGCGCGGTCGCGCTCGCCCGAGCCGCGCAGCATGCCCCCAAAACGAGTTCGGTAGGGGGTGCGCCCCTGCGCGACCACCTGCCCGACGGTGAAGTCGAACGCGAGCTCAAGCGCCTGCGGCACCATGGCGGCCGACCTTGCCGCTTCGCGCCCGGCGGGCGGTTTACCCGCCAGCAGGACCGTTCCGGAGGACGGCCGCAGCAGGCCCAGGGCCAGCCGCAGCAGCGTACTCTTCCCCGCCCCGTTCGGGCCGACCAGCGCCCAGGCTTCGCCTTCCTCGACGGCAAACGAGGCCTCGCGCAGCACTGCCCGGTTGCCGTAGCTGAAGGAGACTCGGTCGAAGGCCAGCAGGCTCATGCGGCTTGCTTCCCCCGCCGCAGCAGGTAGAGGAAAAACGGGCCGCCCGCAAGCGCCATCAGCATGCCCACGGGCAGCTCCTGCGGGGCAAACAGCACCCGCGCCAGCGTGTCCGCGAGCACCAGCAGCAGCGCGCCCCCGAGCACGGAAACGGGCAGCAGCCGCGTATTCGCGGGCCCGAGCAGCAGCCGCGCCGCGTGCGGCACCACCAGCCCGGCGAAGCTGATCAATCCGCCGAGCGACACCGCAACCGCCGTGAGCAGCGAGCCGGCGAGCACGATGCCGACCCGCGTGCCTTCAACGTTCATGCCCAAGCCTTGCGCGTACTCGTCGCCCAGGGCGAGCGTGTCGAGCGCCCGCGCCAGCGGCACCGCCGCCAGCAGGCCTAAAATAAGGAGGGCGGAGCAGATCGCCAGCTGCGTCCAGGTGGGCGCGGCGATCGCCCCGCGCAGCCAAGCGGTCAGCGCGCGCAGCCCTGCGCCGGAATCCGTGTCCAGCACTTCGAAGAAGTACAGTGAGTTGGTCAGGATCGTGCTCACCGCGAAGCCGGCCAGCAGCAGCGTGGTGGTGTGCGTGCGCCCCCCGGACCGCGCCAGCGTGTACACCACCGCCATGGTCGCGGTCGAGCCCGCGAAGGCCAGCAGCGCCGTCAGGCTGAAGCCCGCGAAGCCGGCCTGCGGCAGCACGAAAATGCCGAGCGCCGCCCCCAGCACCGAGCCGCCGGAGCTGCCGGTGACGTAGGGGTCGGCGAGCGCATTGCGGAACAAGCCCTGGAACAAGAGCCCAGCGGTCGCGAGCGCCGCCCCCACCACCGCCGCGGCCAGCACCCGCGGCAGCCTGAGCTCAAAAATGATGAGCCTGTCGGTTTCTGAAAGGGCGGACGGGTGGACCACCCCGAGCGCGATCGCCCGGGGCGGAATCCGCACCGCCCCCAGCCCGAGCGAAAGCACCGCCGCCCCGGCGAGCAGCAGCAGAAGCAGGAGGTTTCGCGTCAGCGCAGGCCCCAGGACTCACCCCCGAATCGCACGGTCAGGCCCGCGCGCACCGTGGCCGGCAGCGCCGGGTAGCCGAACGCTTCCTGATAGTTCTCGTTCAGGATGTTGTCGACCCGCGCGTACCAGGTCAGGGTGCGCATCAGGTCGTAGCTCGCGTCCACGTCGAGCCGCTGATAGCCGCCCACCAGGTTGCGGTTGGGCAGGAGCAGCGAGTTGCCGAAGTTGTTGTCGGTCAGGAAATCCGAGTCGTCGCGGCGGCCCACCAGCGTTCCGGTGAGCCCGGCATACCACTTGCCGCGCGTATACGCGGCGGCGAAGTATCCGATATTGGGCGCGCGGCGGAACGGCCGCTGCCCGTCGAGCGGCGAAAACGCTCCGATCGGCACATTTGGAAAGGTCCCGGCGGTGTTGAAGCTGCCGCCCTGGAGGTTGTCGCTTGAGAACGACCGCTGCACCACCGCGTCGGTCAGCGTGTAGC
>CAXTUV010000187.1:0-6457 GCA_964247445.1 uncultured Acidobacteriaceae bacterium
GACGTCGTTGTGGGAATGGCAGATCCGATGGCTGGAACTTGTTCCGGGAGACCTCAGCGGCACCTACGACGTCTGGGCTGAACAAAGGCGGGAGGTAGACCGACGCAACGTGCCGATTGCGCTCATCGGCGATTCACGCATCCTGTACGACACCGACCTGGACCGCGTGACGCAGATGGCCGGCGTCCGTCCGATCCAGCTCGGGATAGCGGGCGGAACGGGTCTGCTTGTTCTTGAGGACATGGCCGATGATCCGCGCTTCAAGGGTCTGGCGATCGTCGGCATGGCCGAAGCTTCCTTCTTCAATACGCACCATACCGCGATGCGCACGGAGCGCGCGCTTGCGTTGAGCCGGTGGGAATCGCCGTCGAAACGCGCCTCCTACATGATCCAGCGTATCCTCGCCCAACCGCTCGCCCTGCTGGATGACGAGTACCAACTCAGCACGATCGTCTTTGATCTCGACCCTGACTGGCGGCCCGGTGTGCGAGGTCCTTACCACGATGTCTGGAAAATCGGGCAAACACATGCCAACGGACAGTCCTGGACCTGGAAAAGACTTGAACACGATCCGTACCTGAGCGCGCATGCCCGGGGCGTCTGGCATCAACTCTTCCCGCCGTTCCCGCAGGACGATGCGAGCATCCACGAGATCCTCGTCCGTTCCAAGGCAGCGGTCGACAAGATCCGTGCACGCGGCGGGGATGTGGTGTTTCTGCGTCCACCCTCATCGCCTGACATCCGCGCCATCGAGGACAGCCACTTGCCCAAGGAGCGGGGTTGGAATGCCCTTCTCGCCTACACGCACGCGAAGGGCGTTCATGCGGACGATCTTACCTCGGCGCAAAGCCTGGTTCTGCCGGAGGGCTCCCACCTATCGCAGGCCTGCGCAACGGTGTTCACGGATGCCTACATCCGCGGTGTCGCCCAACAGACCCCGTTGCTGCAGCTGAACTCCAATCTCCCGCCCGCGCTCCCCACATCCGGCTGCGTCCGGTAATCAACGTTGTTTTCTCTCTGACAGAGGTTCTATGGTCTCCCGCATCTTGTTTCTGCTCCTACTTTTCGTCACCAGCCTTACTGCCCAAACCACACCGGCGAAGCCGCGCATCGCAACGGAAGGGGAACTGCCGCGCTTCAGCTATCCCGTGATGGGAACAGCGCAGCAGCTGCTGGATGCGCCGACGCCTGAGTTTCTGAAGTTCGCCTTCCCGGTCCGGGCCGACATTGAGGAAGTTCTTGGAAAGTACGACATCGAGGATCATGCAACCAAGCGCCGGATGCTCGAGGCGCAGCTTCGCGTGGACTTGATCGCCGGAAACCGCGACCAGCGGACGCTGGAGATGATCCAGCAAGTCCGCGCTCTGGAAGACAAGCCGGCGGAGAAGCTGACGAGCGGGCTCGAGGAGGAGGTCTATCTGCGTGCGAGGATGGCGGGGCCGGCGGCGGCACGCGGTGCATGCCCAAAGCCCTATGCGGCCCTGTACCGGACGGCGTTGAGCCCTTTGCCATGGGCCACCGTGTCGCCGGCGATCAAAGAATTGCGCCTAAAGAACGATGTGGCTACAAACCAGTTTCTGACGGGCCTGGCCGACGCGCGGGTTGGTCCGACGTTGACGAAGCAGCATGCGCTTTCGCTGTCTCAAGCCGAGTTCGTGATCGAGATGCGCGCGACCATGCTGGTGATGGTTCCCTGCACCGCACCGGCGACGGCGGCTTTGCAGGCATACGCGGCAGCAAACGAGATTGCCAAGCCGGACATCTGGGTGGCACGGGAGATGGAGCTGCCGGCGACGGACAAGCTGACACCGGTGAACGTGGCGATATGGGATTCAGGCATCGACTTGGCCCTGTTTCCGGGCCAGCTGTATACAAATCCCGCGCCTCTGCCGAGTGAAGATGCGCACGGGATTGCATTTGACGTCCACGCGCTGCCCACGCATGGCGAGCTGATGCCGCAAACGGCGGAGGAACGCGCCGAGTACCCGGAGCTGGTGAAGCAGATGCAAGGTGCGGGCGATCTCGACAATGGCATGGACACGCCTGCCGCCGCGGCTCTAAAGGCGCAGCTGCGATCCATGTCGCCTGTACAGGTGCGGGCCTTCTTTGACAAGTTAATCGTCGCCGGCGGCTACGGCCATGGAACCCACGTCGCAGGCATCACCGCGCGCGGCAACCCGGCAGTCCGGCTTGCCTACGCGCGGGTGACGTATGACAATCACAATCCACACCTCCCGCCGACAGACCGGGACCAGAGCAATCTAGGGGCCATGTATGCGGCCGATGTGGCGTGGTTTAAGTTGCATGACATCCGAGTGGTGAACATGAGCTGGTGGAACCGACCCTCGAACTATGAAAAGGACCTGGCCGACAACGGCATCGGGAAAGATGATGCCGAGCGCAAGCAGCTGGCGCGCCGCTACTTCGCGGCGGAGCGCGATGCTATGTTCAAAGCACTCGAGAGCGCGCCGGACATCCTCTTTGTCACCATCGCGGGAAACAACGACGCCAACAATGCTTTTGAGGAGTGCATCCCGTCGTCATTTGTGCTGCCCAACCTCATTGTCACCGGCGCGGTGGATCAGGCAGGCGACGAGACTCCGTTCACCAGCTATGGGGCTAACGTACTGGTCGATGCGGATGGATTGTCCGTGCCTAGCGTTGTGCCCGGCGGCGCTACGGTGAGGGAGAGCGGCACGTCCATGGCGGCTCCGCAGGTGACGAATCTCGCGGCGAAGCTGCTGGCAATGCAGCCGAATCTTACGCCGACGCAGTTGATTGCCCTCATCCGTGACGGCTCGACGACGAGCGGGGACGGGCGGCGGCACCTGATCAATCCGTTGCGTTCTGAGCAGCTGCTGCAAGCCGGTTCCGGTCAGCGTGCGAGCGCGGCTAAATAGACGTGTGCTTTATGCCCGGTCCTGGGTGTAAGCACGGAGGTTGAGCATAGAAAGACAGCGGGTGCCGCCGGAATTGGCCCCGAGAGGTACGGCGATGCTTTCGCCCCAAGGCTGCGCTGATCCGGCGCTATGCTGTTGCTCATGCAGAACAGACCGGCCGCATACAAGCCTTTCGCTCGTAAACAAAGGATTGACTTCATTCTTGCCGGCCTCTTGCTTTGCGCCCTGGCGGCACAGCTGGTGCATGTTGCGCATCTTTACTCCGCGAACTGGGACGAAGCGCACCACCTTTACGATGGCTATGCGATCCTGACCCGGCACCACTACCGGGCGAACGCCGAGGTGCCGCCGCTGGTGAAACTCACCGCGGCCTTGCCGATCCTGCACTTGCACCCGCTGCTGCCGCCGCAAGCCGGCCCGTCCCAAGCGCGAAACGCCTTTTTGGACGGCCGCGCGTTTGTCTTCGGGAACGGCGGCGACCGCTTGCTCTTCCCCGCCCGCATGGCTTGCATCCTGTTCAGTCTGCTGACGGCTTTGCTGATCTATAGGGCGGGACAGGTATTCTTCGGAGCGTTAGCCGGGCTGTGCGCGCTGCTTCTGTTTGCCTTCGATCCCAACGTCATCGCGCACGGCGCGCTGATCTCCACGGACATGGCAAGCGCTTGCTTCATCCTGGCCGCGGTTTACGCCTTTTACCGCTTTACCGCCGACCCGGGATGGCGATGGCTGCTCGCGGCGGGTTTTCTGGCTGGGCTTGCCATGACCGCGAAGTTCACGGGTATCCTTATCCTTCCCATGCTGGTTGTTCTTGCCGCAGCCGAGGGCCTGCGCCGGCGCAGCCCCGCCGTTTTCAGCAAGCTGCTGGCTGCTTCGGCCGCGGTTCTCGCATGCGGATGGTTTGTGGTCTGGGGGTTCTACGGGTTTCGCTATGCGCCGGCTCCCGCCGGGCTCGCGTTCTTCCCCGCCCTGGGCCCCTACATCGCGTCGATGCCCGAAGGGAGCGGCGGAGCCAAGCTCGCGCTTCTCGCCCGCTTCCACGTGCTGCCGGAGGCCTACCTTTGGGGGCTGGCCAACACCAAGCACACGGAATGGGAGTACACCAGCTACTTTCTAGGGCGCGTGTACAGGCACGGCCCCTGGCAATACTTTCCGTTGGCCTTTCTGATCAAGTCCACCCTGCCCCTGCTGCTCTTGCTTCTGCTTGCTCCCGTCGCATGGCGTCGAGCGAAGCAGAGCCATGGCCGGGAGCTCATTTTTCTTTTGGTTCCTGTGGGCGTTTACTTTGCCGTCATCACGACGTCGCACTTCGACATAGGCGCCAGGCACATGATGCCTATCTACCCGTTCCTTTACATTCTCGCGGGTGCCGCAGCCGCCATGCTGCTGCGCCGTGGGCGCGGCTGGGCGGCGCTCGCCGCGGGACTGCTGGTGTGGCAGGTCGCGACGACGGTGAGGGTCGCTCCGAACTACCTGGCATACGGCAATGAGGCTTGGGGCGGTCCGCTCCAGGTACGTCGCTACCTGAGCGATGCCAACGTGGACTGGGGTCAGCAGCTCAAAACGGTGAAGCAGTATTTGGACCGGAACCGCATTGCCGACTGCTGGTTCGCGTACTTCCCGGACGGCGCGGTGCAGCCTCAGGATTACGGGATCCACTGCAAGCGCCTGCCGACGCCGAGCGGCCTATGGTGGCTCAACCTGCCCATGGCGGTGCCGCCCCGCATCGAGGGCACCGTGCTGATCAGCGAAAGCGATCTGGACGGAGTCGAGTCCGGCGACGGAGCGCTGAACCCGTATGACGCCTTCCGGAAGCTTCGGCCTGCCGCTGTTCTCCAGGATGGCGTTTACGTGTACCGCGGCGTGTTTTCCGTCCCGCTCGCCTCAGCCTGGGTCGACGTGCGCCGCTCAGGAGAGCTGGCGCATGCCGGGCACATGGACGGGGCGCTCCAGCTTGCGCTCCAGGCTGCCGCGCTCGCGCCGGACTCGCCCAGGGTGCAGCTGCAGCTGGCCGACGTACTCGCGATGCGGAAGCAATGGCAGGAGGCAGCCGACCACTACCGGCTCGCGCAGCAAGCCCTGCGTGACGAGCGGCCCGATCTTCAGGGGGAGGAGCTCGGGCCGCAGATCCGGCGTGGATTGGAGACTACTTATACGAAGTAATCCTGAAGCAGTACTCTAAGGTCCTAATTGTCTGGTTCTATGAATCTATAGCTACTGTCGGCAGCTCATCCAGGCGCAACGGAGGCTGCCCGGCGAGGAGCAGCTCGAGGGCGCGCTGCCGCTCAGCCGTGACCTGCACGGGAAAGGCTGAACCAGGCATCCTGGTTGAGTTTGCTCTCCTGCCCTAAAGGTGCATCGGATAAGCGAAATCGCCGACTAAGGGCTGAAGGTAATTACGAAGTTTTTCGCTTCCAGCAAACCCATCCTGATGGAGCCACTCCGGCGGCACCGCACGCCGGGTCCCGCCGGCTTCCCCAAGCGGAACCAGCGTGGTCGCCGCTCTGCCGCGCTCCAGCGGTAATAGGGAAACCATGCAGCCGGAGTGTCCCGCGAGCAGCGCGTCGACGCCTGCCCTGCCGACTAACTCCGCATCGGCTTGGTCCTGGGCCGCGACGTGAGCCATGCAGGATCGACCGATTAGCCCGGGCTTCTCGCTCCGGGCGCGCAGGCCCAGGTGCTCCGCCACGCTCAAACACCGGGAGACCATCAGCACGGACGATGCCTTCCGAAACCACCACAATCGCCCAGCCCAGTCGAGCAACGACGTCGTCCAGATCACTCAAAAGCGGTCCTGCACGAAGGGGATTTCCGGGAGGTAGATCAAGTGCGGCGCGTCTTCGGGGCCTTGCCGGGCCAGGCTCGACGAGGCTGACAACCAACCCACATCCCGACCCAGCGTTTCAAAGATGGAGACCGGCTGCCGCAAAGAGCGAACATCGGCGGAAAGATCAAGGATCGACTGGATGACGTAGCGCGCGGCACTGGCAAAACCGGGGCAGCGGTCCGTGGCGGCGATGTCGTTGTCGATTGTCTTCGGCACTCCGATGATCTGCGCTTCGAAGCTGGCGGCGTTGCAGGATTCGAGGAAAAGCTGAGCGCCGCGCATCGTCCCCTAGCCGCCCATGAAGATCACAAGGCGGACCTCCTTGCGGCGCAGCTGCTCGCTCGAGTGCCGCAGGTCCTCGGCGCTGGGCTTGTAGCGGGAAGAGCCGAGGGCGGCCCCGGGGCTGTTCCTCATGGCGGCAAGCTCGGCTTGGGACAACCGGCTGAGGGGGATGAGGTCCCCGGCCGCCAAACCCTTCATGCCGAAGCGCGCACTGTCGCCGCGGCGATGACGCTGGACAGGCTGGCGTTCAAGACCGGAGTGGGACCACCTCCTTGGATGACCAGAAGGTTTGCCTTCGCCATTGTGTTTACCTCCTCCGATCTGTCGGATGTTTTCAAAAGCGGTGTGCCTCGCCAAGAGCAAGGGCGCATCAAGATGGCCCGCTTACCTACTCATACTGCTTTAACAGTCCTTCTCGCAGTGCATCATCCCAGCGCAATCTGTCCAAGCG